>LNFL01000141.1 GCA_001464275.1 Actinobacteria bacterium Ga0077560
ACGCCCTCGTTGCGCACCAGGCCCTCCAGGGGCCGGGCGGTGTCGATGATCGTGCGGACGGCCTCGTCGGCGTCGTACGCGTCGGCCAGCTCGCTGCCGGCCTTCATCGCGTCCTCGAGCCGGATGCCGATGGGGCGCTCCGGGACCAGCTTGGCGATGCGGTCCACCTGGCCGTAGCTGAAGCCCAGCACCCGTCCGGCGTCGCGCACGACCGCGCGGGCCAGCAGCTTGCCGAACGTGCCGATGCGGGCCACCGCGCCGTCGCCGTACTTCTCGGTGACGTACCGCACCACGCGGTCGCGGCCCGCCACGGCGAAGTCGGTGTCGATGTCCGGCATGCTCTTGCGGCCGGGGTTCAGGAACCGCTCGAACAGCAGCCCGTGCTCGAGGGGGTCGAGGTCGGTGATCCGCAGCGTGTACGCCACCAGCGACCCGGCGGCCGATCCACGGCCCGGGCCCACCGCCACGCCGTTCTCGCGCGACCAGCGGATGTAGTCCCACACGATGAGGAAGTACGAGGAGAAGCCCATCTCCTCGATCACGTCCAGCTCGAACCGCAGCCGTTCCTCTGCGCCCTGGGGCAGGTGCCCCTGGTAGCGCATCGTCATGCCCTCGCGGCACAGCTTCTCGAGGTACTCGGTGGGCGTGGTGCCCTCCGGCACCGGGAAGCGCGGCAGCCGCGTCTCCCCGATCGGCAGCTCCAGGGCCTTGCAGCGCTCCGCGATCTCGACGCTCACCGGGAGCGCGTCCACGAAGTCCGGCAGGGCCCGGACCATCTCCTCGGAGGTCTTGAGGTAGAACTCCTTGGTGTCGAACTTGAAGCGGTTCGGGTTCGACAGCACGTCGCGCGTCTGGATGGCCAGCAGCGCCTCGTGGGCGTCCGCGTCGTGCTGGCAGACGTAGTGTGCGTCGCAGGTGGCCACCATCGTCTGGCCGGAGTCGCGCGCCAGCTTCGCCAGCTCGGCGTTGATGCGATCCTGCACCGGGATCCCGGAGTTCTGGATCTCCACGTACAGGTCCTCGGGCCCGAAGATCTGCACCAGGTTGTCCAGCTCCGCCCGCGCCCCGGGCAGATCGTCCTGCTCCACCAGCCCGCACACCGTCCCCGACAGGCAGCCGGTGAGGGCGATGATGCCGTCGGCGTGCTGGGACATCACCTCGTAGTCCACCCGCGGCCGGCGGTGGTACCCCTCGAGGTACCCCTTCGAGCAGAGCTTGATGAGGTTGTAGTACCCCTGCGTGGTCTCGGCGAGCAGCGTGATGTGCGCCCGCTTCTCCCGCGACGGCCGCGCGTGCCGGTCGGGCACCAGGTACGCCTCGAGCCCCACCACCGGCGTGATCCCGCGCTTCTTGGCCGACCGGTACAGCTCCACCGCACCGCTCATGACCCCATGGTCGGTGAGGGCGGCGGCGGGCTGCCCCATCTCCTCCACCCGGTCCAGCAGCCGCTGGATCTTGCAGGCGCCGTCCAGGATCGAGTAGTCCGAGTGGACGTGCAGGTGGACGAAGGGAGGAGCCGTGGCCATCGATCGCCTAGGCTAGCTCCCCCTCCGGACCCCAACAACGCGGAAGCACGCTAGATGCGGGGGATTTGACCGCTGTCAGGCGCTAGGGGTAGCGCTTCGGACTTCTCATGGCCGCCCAGCCTCGCGCAAGGTCTGGCGCTGAGAGGCGTCCGGCGACGACGGCCCCAGGAACCACGGCTTGCGCCTGCCTGCAACTGACTCGCTCGGCTCATCCATGAGCCGATTGTTTTTGGCAGTCGTCCACCGGATTGGGTGCTCTGCGGCCGTCTGGGGTCAGCGTCCACACGGGTACCGATAGTTGAACTGCCTCGGCTGTCCTCGGGAGCGCGCCAGGGGTGGAAACCGCGCCGTCCCGGCGCGGCGACCCATCAAGCGGTGCACCACTGACCGGGATGGCACGGCAGCCCTTGTGGACGGCGAGGACCAAATGAGGGCGACCCAAGGATGGGGAGCTCTGCTCAGTGGGAGCGCAGCCGCAAGGCGTGGTTCCTGGGGCCAACGCCCTCAGACGCGCACATGGGCAACGCTTGCGCGAGTCGACCAGGCGATGAAAAGCACCGTCTACGACCACAGGTGAAAAGCAAAACGGCGCCCCTACGGGGCGCCGAACAACTACTCCAGCGGAAAGCCCGGATCACTCCAACAACGGATCACTGCAAAGCCCGGATCACGGAGCGCCCGGATCATTCCAGCCCGGACCCCTCCCCGCCGCCGGTCCGAAAAAGCAATCGGCGCCCCTGCGGGGCGCCGAAGCAACTGCTGTACCGCACGAAGCCCGGATCAACTCCGGCCTCGGATTACTCCGAGTCCGACTCCGAGTCCGCTTCCGGGATGTGGTGGCCCAGGGCCAGCAGGCCCCATTCGCCGCCCACGACCAGGGTCGAACCGTCCTCGGACCATGCGGCGCAGCGGGCGAAGCGGATGTACCGGATGATCGCGCGGTCGGACACGCGGATGATCGCGAGGCCGTTGTACCGGGGCGGTTCCAGGACGCCCACCGCGGCGTAGGCGCCGCCCGGGGCGAGCACCGCTGCCTCGGGCAGGTCGCCCTCCGCGAGGGTGTCGATCACCGGGTCCGCGGACAGTGACGCCGCGGGGTCCTCCTGCGGCCGTTCCTCGTCGGTCACGGTGAGTCCGGGCACGGCCCAGCTGCGGCGGACCATCCGACTCACGCCGGCAACGCCGCCCGGAACGGTCCACAGGCGCAGGGCGGGCTCGCGCGCCGCGGTCACCACGCGCACGGGGCCGGTGCCGGCGAGCGTCGGCTCCGGCTCCAGGCCCTCCAGTGCCAGCGAGGTCCGCGGGGTCGGGGAGATCATGAGGCCGTTCGGCGGCTCGGCGCGGCGGCGGCCGGGAAGCCCCCCGCGGCGTTGCAGGACCTCCAGGACCCCGGACCAGGGGCCCGGGTCCTCCGGCACGAACGGCGGGGGCGGCAGCGGGCGGGTGCTCATCGGTCCTCCTGCACGGTTCCGGTCAGGGCGAGGCCCCAGGGGCCGCCGATCGCGATGCGCCCGCCGGCGGCGAGCGCGATGGCGCGGGCCCCGGCGATGCGGGCGGCGACGGCGCCGTCCCCTGCGCGCACGACGGCGACGGCGTCCTCACCGGCGAGGGCGGCCCAGCCCCCGTCGGCGCTGAGGGAGATGGTGCGGGGCGGCCCCACGGGCGAGGTCCAGCCCTCGCCGGGGCCGTCGGGCCCGTGGAGGCGCAACAATCCGTCGGCGTGGAGGGCGAGCGCCACCCCCGCCTGGCTTGCCCCGGCGAGCACGGTGACCGCGGGAAGCGGGTCACCCTCGCCCACACGGCCGTGGCGGGCGATCAGCAGGCCGGCGTCGCCGGCGTAGGCGAGCGCCTCGGCGGGCCCGGGATGCTCGGCGAGCCGCGCGCCGTCGGCCAGGGCGACCTCACGCACCACCTCCCCGTCCAGGACCGCGATCCGCAGGCCGTCGGGCGCGATCGCCACGGGGCCGGGGCCCAGGTCGCTCAGGCGGTCCCCGATGGACGGCAGCACCACCGCGCGCCAGCCGTCGTCGGCCCGCAGCAGGGCGGCGTTCGCCTCGGCGGCGCCGAGGGCCTCCTCCATGCCGGGGGGACGGCGATCGAACGCCTGGGCGAGCTCGGGTGCCAGCACCGTCCGCACCATCCCCGGACCGTAGGTCACCAGGATGCGGCCACCGGCGGTCGGCTGCATCGCCTCGGTGGGGTACGGCGCGGCCACCTGCATGGCGATCGGCGGGGCCTCCAGGACCGTGACGCCCTGGGGGGCGGCGACCGGCGACAGGCGCAGGCCGTCGGGTCCCTGCTCGACCCGGCACACCGGGGACGACGCCCCCTGATGCACGCGCAGGCGCGCGGGCGGGGCCATGCGGCGCATCAGCGCACGCCCCGGTCGGGGAGGCTGGGGATCGCTGAGCTGAGCGCGGCGAGAAGTTCGGACACGAGCGTCCACCCGGGGTTCGTTTTGGCGGCGGAAGTCTAGGGCACCGCGAACGGATGGACGCATCGTCACCCGCGACCTTGACGAACGTCGGGGCGAATCCCCCTCCAGGGTTCGGCGCCGACGCCGATACCATGTACGTGGCCTCCCACCGCGCATCCTGTGGACACATGAGTAACGACGCGCTGGTCTCAGCGTTCCGCATCCCCGCGAGCCTCACATCGCTCGCGTTCGTCCGTGGCGCCGTGGCCCTGGTCATCGACCGGGAGTTCTGGAGCGGCGACAGCGCCGGCCGGATGCTGCTGGCCGCGAGCGAGGCCGTCTCGAACGCCATCGAGCACGGCTCCCGCGAGGACGGCGGCGGGGAGATCGAGGTGCGCATCTCGATCACCGATGCGGGCGCCACCCTGGTGGTCACCGACCAGGGCCGGCCCGGCGTGCGGTCCCGGATCGACGTGAACGCCCCCACACCCGAGCCCAGCAGCACCCGGGGCCGGGGCATCGTGATCATGCGCAACCTGTCCGACGACCTGCGCGTCGAGCGCGTGGGCGACGGCATGCGGGTGACGATGGACTTCGCCATCGGCCGTGCCGGCGCTGCCGCCGGCCGCGGCGACGGGCGCATCGCCGCCGCGGCCTGACCCTCCCGGGACCGTCGGTCCCGCGACGCACCGGGACGGCTACTCGTTCTGGATCGCCTCCAGGATGTTCAGCCTCGCGGCACGGCGGGCGGGCAGGATCGCCGCCATCACCCCGAACAGGCCGGCGACGACCAGGAACACGATCATGGACCCGTAGGGGATCACCAGCGCGTTGAACTCGGGGATCGAGGACACGCTGACGACGCCCAGGAACACCCCGAGGATGAGCCCGACCACCGCGCCGATGAGGGCCACGATGATCGCCTCCCAGCGGATCATGGCCCGCACGTTGCGGCGCGACAGGCCCACCGCGCGCAGCAGGCCGATCTCCCGGGTGCGCTCGAACACCGAGAGCGCCAGCGTCAGCACGATGCCGAACACCGCGATCAGGATCGACAGCGCCAGCAGCCCGTAGAAGATGTAGAGCACGCCGTTGATCTGATCGCCGACGAAGGTCTTGTACTCGGCCTTCGTCCGGATCTCGAGGTTGGGGTAGGCCTGCAGCTGGCGCTCGGCGATCGCCTTGGCCTGATCGGGCGTGACACCGGGATCGGCGCTGGCCAGCAGCACCGAGTCCTGACGGCGCGTGTAGTTCCGCTCGTACTCGTCCAGCGAGATGAAGAACTGGGAGAACGAGTTGTCCTTGAAGACCGCGACCACCCTGAGCCGCTGCTGGCCGGACTTGGCGAACAGGGCCGGCAGCTCCGACCCGACCCTCAGGTCCTTCTCGTCGGCGTAGTCCTCGTGCACCGCGATGGTGCCGGGACTGCCGATCTCCTCCAGGGACCCCGACTCCACGCCGGGGTCGTACACCGACAGCACCTGCCGCGGATCCACACCGGAGACCGACTGCACGTCCCCGCCGGCGTCCTTGAACTCACCGTCGCGCCAGGCGGTGACCCCGGACAGCTCGGAGCTGCCGGCCAGGCGCTCCGCCGCGGCGGGGCTGAACGGCAGGCCGTTGCCGGTGAAGATGATGAGGTCGGCCTTCACGCGCTTGTCGAGCGTGCCGACGAAGGTCTCCTGGATGGAGGCCGCGAAGACGGTCCCGCAGGTGACCAGCGCCACGCCGATGGTGAGGGCGGCGGCGGTCTGGGCGGTGCGCGACGGGTTGCGCATCGCGTTGCCCTGGCCGAGGCGCCCGGCCAGGCCGAAGCGCTTCATGGGCGCACCGATCACGCGCGCCAGCGGCCGCGCGACGTACTGCGTGAGCATCGCGGCCCCGATGAACAGCAGCATGGCCCCGAGGCCGATGGCCGTGAACCGCTGCGCCAGACCACCCGCCGGGCCGAGCATGCCGAGCAGCACGAGCCCGATGCCCCCCACCGTCAGCACGATCGACAGCACCAGCCGGACGCGCGGCGATCCGTGCACCTGCTGCTCCCGCAGCGCCGCGATGGGCGGCACGCGGCTGGCGCGCCAGGCGGGCCCGAACGCGGCGACCATGGTCACCACCAGGCCCACGATGAGCCCCACGATGAGCGACCGCGGCTGCACCACGAGATCCGTCTTGGGGATGGCCGCGCCCGCGGCGTTGAACGCCTCCCGCAGCCCCCACCCGCCGGCGATGCCGGCGACCACGCCGAGCGCCGAGGCGACGATGCCGGTGATGAACGCCTCCAGCAGCACCGAGCGCACCACCTGCCCGCCCGAGGCCCCGACCGCCCGCAGCAGCCCCACCTGCCGGGTGCGCTGGGCGACCGTGATCTTGAAGGCGTTGAAGATGATGAAGCTGCCGACGAACAGCACGATCACCGCGAACGCCAGCAGGACGTTGCGCAGGATGTCGACGACCTGCTTGAGCTGCTTGCTCTGGTCCTCGGTGGCGACGTCCCCGGTCACGGCCTCGTAACCCGCCGGGAGCACCTCGGCGACGCGCTTCACCAGGTCGGTGTCGGACACACCCGGATCGGCGGCCACGTCGACGGTGATGAAGCGGTCCAGGGAGTCGAACGCACGGGCCGCGGTGGCGGGGGCGAACGACGCGATCGTCGCGCCGGCGAGGTTGTTCGTGGCGCCGAAGCCCACGACGCCCACCAGCGTGTACTCCGCCGAACCGGAGTCGGTGATCACGCGGATCCGGTCGCCCAGGGCGAAGTCCTCGCCGTCGAACGTGTTCTTGTCGATCACCACGTCGTCGGGACCGCTGGGGGCCCGGCCCTCGATGACCTTCAGCGGGTTGAGCTCGGCGTTGTCGGTCCAGCCGAACCCGAGCGCGGGCGGCCCCTGGACGCCGGCGGGCTCGCCGTCCTTGCCGATGATCTGCGCCAGACCCGCGGTGGTGCCCTCCGCGGACGCGACGCCGTCCACCGCGCGGATGGCGGGCAGCAGGGACGCCGGCACCGGCTGGCGGTCCTGCTCGGACACGGTCTTCTCGCCGCGCACCTGCACCGAGACGCCCTGGTTGGCCGTCGCGAAGACGTCGTCGAACGACCGGTTGATCGTGTCGCCCAGGACGAAGGACGACACCACGAAGGTCACGCCCAGGAAGATCGCGATGGAGGTGAGGGCCACACGCAGCTTGCTGCCCGTGAGGTTCCTTATCGCGAGGCGCCAGGTCATGTCCGCGGGCCCTCCGCCAGCACCTTCATGCGGTCCAGGATGGAGTCCGGCGTGGGATCCGGCATCTCGTCCACGATGCGGCCGTCGGCGAGGAACAGCACCATGTCGGCGCGGCTCGCGGCGCCCGGGTCGTGGGTGACCATGACGATGGTCTGGCCGTACTCGTCGGCCGCCCGGCGCATGAACCCGAGCAGCTCCGAGGAGGAGTGGGAGTCCAGCTGGCCGGTGGGCTCGTCCGCGAACACGATGTCCGGGCGGGACGCCAGCGCCCGCGCCGCGGCCACGCGCTGCTGCTGGCCGCCGGACAGCTCGCTGGGCCGGTGCTTGAGCCGGTCGCCGAGGTTGAGCGCGGAGATCACCTGGTCGAGCCAGCCGCCGTCGGGCTCACGGCCCGCGATGTCCAGCGGCAGGCGGATGTTCTCGAGGGCGTTGAGCGTGGGGACCAGGTTGAACGCCTGGAAGATGAACCCCACCCGGTCGCGGCGCACCCGGGTGATCTCCTTCTCGGAGAGCCCGGTGAGCTCGACGTCACCGATCCACGTGGTGCCCGAGGTGAGCCGGTCGAGCCCCGCCATGCACTGCATGAGGGTGGACTTCCCGGAGCCCGACGGTCCCATGATCGCCGTGAACTGGCCCTTCGGGAAGGTGTGCGTCACGCCGTTGAGCGCGCGGACCTCCGCGTCGCCCGCCCCGTAGAGCCGGAAGCCGTCCTCGATGCGCGCGGCCACGTCCGTTGCCGTGGTCACCGCCGTCCCATCCGCCATGGGTCTCCCCCGCAGTCCGTTTTGCGGAGTCGAGCATCCCACGACATCCAGACGGCCCACACCCCCCGACGGGGTTCCTTGGCCGTGGCTTTACGCTGTAAGTGCGGGAAGCGTCTCGCGCAGGGCGGTGAGGACCGTCTCCAGGTCCGGCCGGCCGACCACCAGCGGCGGCAGGAACCGGATGGTGCGCGGGCCGGTGGCGTTCACCAGGATGCCCCGGTCGAGCATGGCCGAGACCAGCTCGCCGGCGTTGGCCCGCGGAAGGTCCAGACCGCACATGAGGCCCCGCCCGCGCGCCTCGGTGGCGAGCCCGTCGTCCACCAGCGTCTGAAGCGCGCCCAGAAACCAGGCGCCCTCCTCGCGCACATGCGCCTGCAGTGCCGGGTCGTCCAGGACCCCGGTGGCGGCCAGGCCCGCCGCGCAGGCCAGGGGCCCGGCGGCGAAGGTGGAGCCGTGGTCTCCCGGCTGGAACGTCGCGTCGATGCCGGGCCGTGCGGTGATCGCGCCGATGGGCATGCCGCCGCCCAGGCTCTTGGCGAGGGTCATCACGTCCGGCTCGACCCCCACGCCCTGATAGGCGAACAGGGGGCCGGTGCGGGCCAGGCCGGTCTGGATCTCGTCGAACACCAGCAGCGCGCCGTGCCGGTCGCACAGCTCGCGGGCCAGGCGCAGCATCTCGGGCGGGGTGGGGTGCACGCCGCTCTCGCCCTGGACCACCTCCATGAACACCGCGGCCGTCTGCGGGCCGATCGCGGCCTGCAGCCCCTCCAGGTCCTGGCGGTCCACGTGGACCACCCCGGGCAGCAGCGGCCGGAACGCGTCCTGCTTGCCCGGCTGGCCGGTGAGCGTGAGCGCCCCGTAGGTGCGGCCGTGGAAGCTGTCCACCAGGGCGACCACCTCGGGGCGGTCGTGGCCGGCGTGCTTGCGGCAGAGCTTGAGCGCCGCCTCCACCGCCTCCGTGCCGGAGTTGCAGAAGAACACCCGGCCGCCCATCGAGCGGTCCCGGATCCACTCCGCCAGCGCGATCATCGGCTCGGTGTAGTAGAGGTTCGAGACGTGGATGAGCCGGGCGGCCTGCTCCTGGATCGCCGCCACCACGGCGGGGTGGGAGTGGCCGACGTTCATCGTGGAGATGCCGGCGACGCAGTCGATGTACCGCCGCCCATCGGCGTCGAACAGGCCGGCGCCCTCGCCGCGCACGAACTGCACAGGCTGCCGCTTGTAGTTCGACATGAGCGCCCGCTGTTCGCGCTCGACCAGGTGCTCGTCGATCATGCGGTGATCTTCGTGCCGATGCCGGCCTCGGTGAACAGCTCCATCAGCACCGAGTGCGGCACCCGGCCGTCCACGATCTGCGCGGCCTCCACGCCGTGGGCCAGCGCGTCGCGCACGCCGGCGAGCTTGGGGAGCATGCCGCCGGTGATAATCCCCTGGGCGATCATCTCCTCCAGCTCCAGCAGCGTGCACTCGCTGATCAGCGACGACGGGTCCGCCGGGTCGCGGTAGAGCCCCTCCACGTCGGTCAGGAACAGCACCTTCCGGGCCTTCAGGGCTCCGGCGAGGCTGCCGGCGACGGTGTCGGCGTTCAGGTTGAAGCTCTGGCCGGTGCCGTCGACGCCCACCGAGGCCACCACCGGCACGAAGTCCGCCAGACGCTGCAGCACGGTGGGGTTGATGGCCTCCACCCGCCCCACGAACCCGATGTCCTTGCCGTTCGGGGTCTGCTTGGACGCGCGGATGAGGTTGCCGTCGTCCCCGGCCAGGCCCACCGCCGGGACCCCCGCCACGTGCAGCTGGGCGACGATCTCCTTGTTGATCTTGCCCACCAGCACCATCTTGGCGAGCTCCATGGTGGGCGCGTCGGTGACGCGCAGCCCGTCCACGAACCGCACCTCGAGGCCCAGCAGGTCCGAGTAGCGCGAGATGTCGGGCCCGCCGCCGTGCACCACGACGGGGTTCATCCCCACCAGCTTCAGCAGCGCGATGTCCCGCGCGAACGAGGCCTTCAGCTCCGGCGTCACCATCGCCGCCCCGCCGTACTTCACCACGATCGTGTGACCGGCGAAGTCCCGGATGTACGGCAGCGCCTCCAGCAGCACGGCGACACGGGCCTCCAGGCCCTCGCGCCGGTCGGCGAAGCTCGTGGTGGGGTGTCCGTGGGTGCCCATCAGGGCGGGCAGACTATCGTGCCGACCGGCCCGTCCGGAGTGCGACGGCGACCCGGGCCAGCGCGGGACGCACGATGAGGGTGGTCGAGACCCCGCGCAGCCGCACCTCGTACCGCCCGGCGCCGAGGAGCACGCGTCCCACGCGGGTCGGGAGCACGATGCGGTTCAGCCCGGGCCGGGTGCGGTACGCCTTCGAGACGATCGCCCGGCGGGCCGCGCGCCGCGACACGTCCACGCGCACGGTGACCCGGCTCTGGATGCGGAAGCTCACCGCGATCCGGCACGGCGCCCCGATGAGCGGGCTGCGCACGCAGGTGGTGCGGAAGCCGGTCACCGCCACGCGGCGGGATCCGCCGTCGGACGCGCCGCCGCCGGAGCCCAGCACCTCGAGCGTCACCTCGCCGGTGTCCGCCCCCGCCAGGTCGGCCATGGTGACCGTGTACTCGCGCCGGGGCGTCGCGATGAGCGGGGTCCCCGAGATGACACCCGTCGAGGAGTCCATCGTGAGGCCGGCCGGCAGCGGCGGGGACACCGTAAACGTGGAGGTGCCGGTGCGGCGCATCGTCACGGGGCCCACCGGCGTGAGGGCGGCCCCCACACGGCCCGTGATGGTGCTGGAGCTGTAGCTCACCTGGGAGGCGCCGTAGCCCAGCACGATGTCCAGCGCGCCGGCATCGGTGCGGCCGAACGGGTCGGCGTACCGGGACCCCACCACCGCGTCCGGGCGGCCGTCCCCGGTGAGGTCGCCGCCCCCGAACACCCAGGACCCGGCCTGATCGCCGTATGCGGCGCCCCGCACGACGGTCGCGGCGCCGTCGGGCTGGGCCAGGTTGAGCCGCCCGGCGGCCGGCAGGGCGGTGACCAGGTAGGCGGCGCCCACGTTGGAGATGCCGGGCATGTCGACCCCGTTGGCGCCCAGCAGCAGGTCGCCGCGGCCGTCGCCGGTCACGTCGCCCACCGCCGCCACCGACACACCCAGCTGGTCGCCGCCCAGGGCGCCGTCCACACGCACCGATCGGGTGCCGAGGTCCGCGAGGTCCACCGGCCGGGTGTCGGACGATCCACGCACGAAGAAGACCGCGCCGTTGTCGATCCGCCCCGGGGCGTCGGCGCGATGCGCGCCGAGCAGCAGCTCGCTGCGGCCGTCACCGTCGGTGTCGCCGACGGCGCCCACCGAGATGCCCAGCTGGTCGCCCGCCGCCGCGCCGTCCACCCGGAAGCCGCGGGTGCCGGCGTCGGGACCGCCCATGTCGAGCGGGGCTGGGTTCGGGCTCCCGAAGATGACGTACGCGGCACCGGCCTCGGCGCGGCCGCCGGCGGGGCCGCCCGGGTCGTACTGCGGCGCCGACACCAGCAGGTCGGGCCGCGTGTCGCCGTTCACGTCACCGGCCGCCGCGACGCGGCCGCCGAACTGGTCGCCGGTGGTCGCCCCGTCGAAGCGGATCACCCGCGGATCCGGGTTCGCCAGGTCGATCCCCGACGGCGAGGCGGAGCCGAGGATGAGGAACGCCGACCCCGACGCGTTGCGGGTGTTCGCGTCCGCGCGGGCCGATCCCACCAGGATGTCGGCGAAACCGTCGCCGTTCACGTCGCCCGCGCCGGCGACCGACGCCCCCAGCTCGTCGCCCGCCGCGGCCCCGTCGAACCGGACCCCCCGGTTCCCCAGGGACGCCAGGTCGATGGGCGTCCGCGCGTTGCCCCCGAAGATCACATAGACCGATCCGGCGCTGGTGCGGGCGCCGTTGTCGGTGGCGTAGGCGCCGATCACCAGGTCCGCCCGGCCGTCCCCGTTGAAGTCGCCGGCGGGGGCCACCGATACCCCGGCGCCGTCGCCGGTCGCGGCCCCGGCGATGCGCACGACGTTCTGCGGCGACGTGAGGTCCGTGCCGCCGGGCCGGAAGGGGCCGAAGGCGAGGAACGCCGACCCGGCGTCGACCCGCCCGAAGGGATCCGCCTGCCACGCCCCCACCAGCAGGTCGCGGGCGCCGTCACCGTCGAAGTCGCCGATGCCCGCCGCGGCGTCGCCGACGCGGTCGGACGGGGCGGCCCCGGAGACCCGGATGACGCCACCGGAGGGCGCCGAGAGGTCCAGCAATCCCGTCTGCTGGGGCAGGATTGCGCTCGCCCCGGCCGACCCCGCCAGCAACACGCCGAGGGCGACCGGGAGCGAACGAAGACGGCGTCGGGGGGTGCCCCAGCGAACACTCACGGCGCCACGCTACCAGCGCCGCCCGACGATGGACTACAGCTTTTGTGAGGAGGACAACGCATTCCCTCCCCATGGCGTTTCAGAAGTGCTCGGCCGGTCCCGCTCGCAGGGCCGCAACGTCCGGCCGGTGCAACGTCGAGGCGTCGCCCAGCGGGTCGTCGTCCAGGGGCTCGAGCCGCGGCCGGAGCCCGGGAAGGCGATGCAGCAGCGACGCCAGCACCGTGATGATGCGCATGTGTCCGCCGAGGTCGGGGGAGGGTCATCCCTCCTATCGGCAGCTGGGGCCGCGCCGTCCACTCCCCGGCGGGAATGCGCTCAGGTGCGGTACTCGGCGTTCAGGTTGACGTAGGCGTGCGTGAGGTCCGACGCCCAGAGCGCGAACGACCCGCTGCCCCGTCCCAGCGCGACCTCCACGTCGTACTCGGGCAGGGCCATCACCTCGGCGGCGCGCGGGTCCGACAGGGGCAGCCCGTCCAGGGTCACCGACAGGTCGGCGGGCACCCCCGGGGTGCGGGACAGCGCCTGGCCCACCGCCTGCGAGATGCGCCCCCAGTTCGGGTCGCGCCCGAAGATCGCGCACTTGACGAGCGGCGACTCGCCGATCGCCCGCGCGACGCGCTCCGCCTCGGGCTCGTCGCGCGCGCCGGTCACCACCACCCGCACCGCGTGCTCGGCGCCCTCGCCGTCCTTGACCATCTGGATCGCGGCCCAGCGGCACACCGACACCACGGCATCGGACATGCGCTCCAGGTCACGGCCCGTCAGCGGCGCGCCCTCACCGTTGGCCATCACGATGAGCGTGTCGGAGGGGCTCATCTGGCCGTCCACGCTGATCCGGTTGAAGCTCTCCGCCGCCGCGCGGCGCGTGATCGCCTGCAGGTCCTCACCGGTGAGGGCGGCGTCGGTGGTGAGGTAGGCCAGCATGGTGGCCATCGTGGGGCGGATCATGCCCGCGCCCTTGGCGGCCATCCCCAGCAGGACCGGGCCGTCCGGCAGGTTCAGGCGGAACGCCCCGCCCTTGGGCGCCCGGTCGGTGGTGCAGATCGCCCGGTTGAAGTCGCCGCCGTGGGCGGCGTCCAGGTCGCCGCAGGCCGTGTCGATCGCGGGCAGCACACGGTCGAGGTTCACCCGCTCGCCGATGGTCCCCGTGCTGCACACCGCGACGTTCGCGGCGTCGATGCCCATGCGCTCGGCGGCCCGCTCCGACATCCGCCGGGCGTCGTCGAGCCCCGGCGAGCCGGTGGCGGCGTTCGCGGTCCCGGCGTTCACCACGACGGCCTGCAGGGCCGCGCGGTTGCGCGTCCTGTTGAGCCGCACCGGGGCGGACGGCAGCGCGTTGGTGGTGTCCACCATCCACGACACGGCGGGCCGCGTGCTGCGCAGCACGCCCAGGTCCAGCGCCCCGGAGGGCTTCAGGCCGCACGCGGTCGCCGCGGCGGCGAAGCCCGAGGGCGTCGTCACCGATCCGCCGGGCACGGGCTCCAGGATCACGGGCGCCCCGAGCCAGTCGGACCGCTCGATGGGTGCGAACTGGGTCACAGCCCCTCCGTCTCCGGTCGCCCGGCCATCAGGTTGAGATTCTGGAGCGCCTGCCCCGCCGCGCCCTTGCCGAGGTTGTCGATCACCCCGAAAGCGATCACCCGGCCGCGGGCGGTGTCCAGCACGGGACACACCTGGGCGAAGTTGGTGCGCTGCACGGCCCGCATCCCCGGCGGTGTCTCGACCACCTCCACGAACGGGTGCCCGTCGTAGAACGCACGGTAGCGCGCCAGCAGGTCCGCCTGGGTCGCGGGTGCGTCGCCGGTCAGCCGGGCGTAACAGGTGGACAGCAGGCCGCGGTCGACCGGCACCAGGTGTGGGGTGAACACCACGTCGGTGCCCAGCTCCTGGGCGATCTCCGGGGCATGGCGGTGCGTGAGCACCTTGTAGGCGGAGACGCTCTCGGTGACCGAGCAGAAGTGCACGGTCTCGGTGGCCGTGCGCCCGGCGCCGCTCACACCGCTCTTGGCGTCGATGACCACGTCCTCCAGCAGGCCGGCGAGCGGCAGCAGCGCGAGGATGCTGGCCTCCGGGTAGCAGCCGGGGTTGGCCACCAGCCGGGCCTCCCTGATCCGGTCCCGGTAGCGCTCGGGCAGCCCGTACACCGCCTCGGCCAGCAGGTCGGGACGCGGGTGGTCGAAGCCGTACCACTCCGGATACAGGGCGGCGTCACGCAGGCGATGGTCGGCCGAGACGTCCACCACGCGCGCGCCGCGGTCCACCAGCTCCGAGACCAGCCGGGCGGCCTCGGCGTGGGGGTAGCAGACCGCCGCGAAGTCCCCCGGGGCGATCGCCTCCAGGTCGAGCTCGGTGAGCACGCGATCCACCCGGTACTGCGGGTGGATGTCGACGATGCGCTTGCCGGCGTCCCCGCGGGCCGTGACCGCCCCCAGCGTGAACCACGGGTGGGCGTCGACGAGCGCGGCCAGCTGCGACCCCGCGTATCCCGCGGCGCCCAGCACGTGGACGATGGCGCTCATCCGCGCAGCTCCGCGCCGTGCCGCGCCTCGAGGGCGGCACGGACGGCGGCGACGGCGCCGGTGATCTCCTCGTCGGTGAGCGTGCGGCCGGGTTCGGCGATCTCCAGGCGCAGGGCGATGCTCACCTTCCCCTCGCCCACCTGGGCGCCCGCGTACCGGTCGAACACGCGCACGTCGCGCACCAGCGCGCCGCCCGCCTCACGGGCGGTCCGCACGAGGTCCGCGGCCCGCACCTCGTCGGCCACCACCAGGGCGAGGTCCCGGAGCGACGCCGGCACCGTGAGCAGATCCTCGAACTGCCGGGGCTCGCGCGGGGCGGCCGCCAGCAGCGCCGCGAGGTCCAGCACCACGCCCGCGGCGGGTCCGCTGAGGTCGAAGTTCCGCAGCACCCGGGGGTGGATCTCGCCCACCCAGCCGACGGTGTGCTCGCCGCAGACCAGGCGCGTCTGGCGCACCGGGTGGAAGTACGGCGCGGCGTTCGGCACCTGCTCGGGGCGGACCCCGGCGGCGGCGCAGAGGGTGGTGGCCAGCCCGGTGGCGGCATGGATGTCCACGGCGGGGGCGGGGGTGCGCCAATGGTCCTTGGCCGGCGTCCCGAACGACAGGGCCGCGAGGAACTCGCGCTCGTCGGCCAGGCCGTCGGGCCGCGGGGCGTAGGTGCGTCCCACCTCGAACAGGGCGCCGTGGGGCCGCTGATGCCGCTGGTTGCGCGCCGCCGCCCGCAGCAGCCCGGGCAGCATCGAGCGCCGCATGACCGCCATCTCCTCGGAGATGGGGTGGTCCAGGCGCACGACGTCCCGGCGCGGGTCGTCCTCGGCCATCTGCAGCCGGTCGGCGTCGTCCTCCGGGACGAAGCGGTAGGTGACCGCCTCGCTCAGCCCGAGGTCGCACGCCAGCCGGCTCAGGCGCAGCACCAGCTTCTGTGCGGGCGAGCGGCGGCCGTCGCCCATCAGGCGCGGGAGCAGCTCCGGGACGTGCTCGTAGCCGTGGATGCGGCCGACCTCCTCGATGAGGTCCGCCTCACGGCTCACGTCCTTGCGGCGCCAGTACGGCACCACGACCTCCACGGCGTCGGCGTCCCCCGTCACCGCGAAGCCCAGCCGCCCGAGCGTCGCCTCGGCCTCCGCGGCGGGCACGTCCATGCCCAGCAGCGCCGACGCCCGCGCGTGCCGCATCCGCACGGTCACCGGGTCGGGCGCGGGCCCGCCGGAGTCCAGCGTGCCGGGCACCAGCGTCGCGCCGCACAGCTCCACCATGAGCCGGCAGGCGATCGTCATGCCGATCTGCGGGAGCTCCTGCGGCAGCACCTTCTCGAACCGCGAGCTGGACTCCGACCGCAGCCCGAGCGCGAGCGACGTGGTGAGGATCGTGGGGCCGTCGAAGCAGGCGGCCTCCATGAGCACGCGGGTGGTGCCGTCGTGCACCTCCACGTCCGCGGACCCCATGATCCCGGCGATCACCGCCGGCCGCTCGGCGTCGGCGATGACCAGCATGTCGGGGGTCAGCACCCGCCGCTGGTCGTCCAGCGTCGTCACCGGCTCGCCCTCGGTGGCGCGCCGCACCACGACGCCGGGTCCCGCCATGCGGTCCAGGTCGAAGGCGTGCAGCGGCTGCCCGGTGAGCAGCATCACGTAGTTGGTGATGTCCACGACGTTGCTGATGGAGCGCATGCCGGCGGCCTCGACGCGCGCGGCCAGCCACGCCGGGGACGGCCCCACGGTCACGCCCGTCAGCACCCGCGCCATGTAGCGGGGGCACAGGTCCGGGGCCTCGACCCGCAGCCAGACGTGATCCTCCACCGTCCCGGGCCCCGTGGCCTCGACCTCGGTGAGGTCCAGCGGGGTGAGCGGCGCGCCGGTCACCGCGTGCACCTCCCGCGCCATGCCGAACACCGACAGGCAGTCGGGCCGGTTGCTGGTGATCTCCAGCTCCAGCACGGTCTCGGCGATGGGCAGCACCTCGGCCAGCGGGGTTCCCGGCGCCGCCTCGGGCAGCTCCATGATCCCGCCGCCGTCCGAGCCCAGGCCGAGCTCCGTGTCGCTGCAGAGCATCCCGAAGCTCTCCACACCGCGCAGCTTCGCCGTGCCCAGCGGGGGCCGGCCGGGCAGCACGGCGCCCGGCAGCGCGACCGCCACGGTCAGGCCGGCGCGGGCGTTGGGCGCGCCGCACACGATGGTGCGCGGCTCGGGCTCACCGACATCGACGGTGCACACGCGCAGCCGGTCGGCGTTGGGGTGCTGGACCGCCTCCACGACGTGCCCCACACGGAAGTTGGCCAGGTTGCCGTCCGTCTCGGGAACGCGCTCCTCCAGGCCCTCCACGGCGGTGCCGGTGTCCGCGAGCCGCTCCGCCAGCTCCGCGGCGGGCAGCCCCGGGTCGACGTGCTCGCGCAGCCACGACAGGGGCAGCTTCACGAGAACTGCTCCAGGAAGCGCAGGTCGCTCTCGAACAGCAGGCGCAGGTCCGGCAGGCCGTGGCGCACCATCGCGATGCGGTCGAGGCCCATCCCGAAGGCGAAGCCCGTCCAGCGCTCCGGGTCGTACCCGACGAAGCCGAACACCTCGGGGTCCACCATGCCGGCGCCCAGCAGCTCCAGCCACTGGGGCCGGCCGTGCCGGTCGGTCCAGCGCACGTACAGCTCCACCGAGGGCTCGGTGAACGGGAAGAAGTGCGGGCGCAGGACGTACTCGATGCCGTCGCCCAGCAGCTCGCGGGCCACGTGCACCAGCGTGCCCTTGAGGTGGGCCAGCGACAGGCCCTCGTCCACCGCGAGCCCCTCCAGCTGGTGGAACATCGGGCTGTGGGTGGCGTCCACGTCGTCGCGGCGGTACACCGCGCCCGGGGCGATCACGTAGACCGGCGGCTCCTGGGTCTCCATCACCCGCACCTGCACCGGCGAGGTCTGCGGCCGCAGCGCGGCGTGCGGATGGCCCGCCACGTAGAAGGTGTCGCTGGACGAGCGCGCGGGGTGCCCCTGCGGCACGTTGAGCGCGGTGAAGTTGTGGTACTCGTCCTCGATCTCGGGGCCGTCCGCGATGCGGTAGCCCAGCGCGAGGAAGATCTCCTCCACCTCCAGGCGCACCTGGGTGAGCAGGTGCAGCGCGCCGGCGGGGCGGCCGTCCCCGGGGAGGGTGATGTCGGTGCGGTCCTCCAGGAGCTTGCGGCCGAGCTCCTCACCCTCCAGCTCCTCCTTGCGGGCGGTGAGCGCCGCCTCGACGGCACGCCGGGCCTCGTTGGCCGACTTGCCCATCGGGCCCCGCAGCTCGGGCGGCAGCTTGCCGATGCCGGAGAGGATCTCGGTGAGGCCGCTCTTGCGGCCCGTGTGCGCGACGCGGGCCTCCTCGAGCGCGGCAAGGGTCCCCGCACCGGCCACGTCGGCCAGCGCGCGGTCGCGCAATGCGGTGATGTCCTCCGGCGTCGTCACCGACGGGTCAGGCTACAGGACGCCCGCGTCCGCGGATCCGGTGGATCGCTGCCGCAGGGCCTCCGCCAGCAGCACCGCACCGGCCGCGGCCACGTTCAGCGACTCCGTGCCCTCCGCCTGCGGGATGCGCACGCGGCGCACCTCCAGCCCGCCGCTCGCCAGCACCTCGTCGAGCGCCTCGTCGTGCCCCGCCCGCTCCGCGCCCATGGCGAGCACCATCGGCCCGCGCAGATCGACCTCCCACGGCGGCACGCCCTGCGCCGCATCGGCCACCACCACGCTGAACCCCCGGCGGGTCGCCAGGTCCTCGGCCCGCACGCCCTCCAGCAGGGGCAGGCTGAACGTCGCGCCCATCGCGGCGCGCACCGCCCGGGGATGGAACGCGTCGGCCGATCCCGGCCCCAGCGCCAGCCAGTCGGCGCCAAGCCCCGCCGCGGAGCGCACCAGCGTGCCGACGTTGCCGGGGTCGGAGACGCCTCCCAGCCACAGGCCCACCCGGGGCGGCCACGCCACGTCGGCGAACCCCACCGCGTCCGGCTGGGGCAGCACGGCGATCACCCTGGGCGGAGTGGCCAGCGTGGTTGCGTGCGCCATGAGGTCCGCCGGGACCGCGTAGCGCTCCTCCAGGTCCGCGAGGCGGTCCAGGAGCCCGGAGATCTCGGACGCCCGTGCGGCGTCGATCAGGACGGCCGCGGGCCGCACCCCACGGTCCAGGGCGCTCTCCAGCAGGTCCTCCCCCTCGACGACCATGAGGCGCCGTTCCCGGCGCACCTTCTTGGTCTCGAGCGCACGCACCAGCCGCAACCAGGGGTTGCGGCCGGACGTGACGGGGCGCAGCGCCGGCGCGCGGCCGGCGACGACGCGCTCCCTAGACGGTGACGGCGGCGCGGGCCTCGCGGACCCGCGCGCAGAGGCCCGCGAACGCCTCCGGCTCATGGACGGCCAGGTCGGCGAGGACCTTGCGGTTCAGTTCGATGCCCAGCCCGTTGAGCCCGTGGATGAACTGACCGTAGGTCAGACCCTCCTCGCGGGCCGCGGCGTTGATGCGGGCGATCCAGAGGCGGCGGAACTCGCGCTTGCGGACCCGGCGGTCGCGGTACTGGTACCGCAGGGACCGCTGGACCTGCTCCTTCGCGCGGCGGTAGCTGGTGTGCTTGGTGCCCCAGTACCCCTTTGCGATGCCAAGGACCTTGCGGCGCTTCTTGCGAGCCGCAACGGAACGCTTCACGCGAGCCATTTCAGCGCTTCCCCAGGAGACGAAGGGCGGTACGGGCGTGCTCGGGCGCGAGCACGCGCTCGCCATCCTGCTTGCGCTTGTTCTTCCCCGACATGTTCTCCATGTTGTGCCGCAGGCCGGAAGGCTGGAACATCACCTTCCCCTTGGGCGTCACACGGAACCGCTTCGACGCGGCTCGGCTGGTCTTCATCTTGGGCATGTCAGGACTCGTCAGGCAGTTGGCGGGGCGGGTGCCGCGGGCGGCGCACCGGATTCCTTGGCGACCGGGCCGGCGGCGATTTCCTTCACCGGCGCGAGCATCATGATCATGTTGCGGCCGTCGAGGTTCGGTCGACTCTCGATGATCGCGAGATCCTTGAGCTCATCCGCGAGCCGGAGAAGGATGGACTCTCCGCGCTCAGGATGCAAGAGCTCACGGCCCCGGAACATGATGGTGACCTTGACCTTGTCCCGGTGCTTGAGGAACCGCTCGACGTGCCCCTTCTTGGTGGCGTAGTCGTGCGGGTCGATCTTCGGCCGGAACTTGATCTCCTTGATGACGATCTGGCTCTGGTGCTTTCGGGCCTGCTTGGCCTTCTGCTCCTGCTCGTACCGCCACTTGCCGTAGTCCATGATCCGGACCACGGGCGGACGGGCGTCGGGGGCCACCTCGACCAGGTCCAGGTTCGCGCGCTGCGCGATCTCCTGGGCACGGGCGATCGGCACCACGCCGACGTTCTCACCGGAGTCGTCGATCAGTCGGACGGACTCGACACGGATCGCTTCGTTGATCCGCGTCGACGGCCCGGCCGGCGGCCGCGTATCTGGTCCCCGCCTAGGAGGCAACCAACATCCCTGACGTGCTCAGCCGACACCTCGCACGAGGGCGGGGTGGTGACGCGTGATGAAGGCGGGTGAGAAGACGGGCTCTCCGAGATACCAAGCGGGTCACGACGTGCCGCAGGTGCGGCGGAGGGGCAGGATAGCAGGGCGCGCCGGACGCATGTAGCCCGGGCGGGAATGAATCACCACGCCGCCTCGTAGATCGCGAGCAGTGCGTGCTCGTCGGCGGGACCGGGGGTGTCCCTGAGTTCCGGGCGCTCCGCCGCGACGGCGGCCAGGCGGGGCAGCTCGGCGCGGTCCACGCCCAGGTCGCGCAGCCGCGCGGCGCCGGCCGCCGCCGCGCCCGCGGCGGCCGCTGCGGCCAGGTCCAGACCGGACGGCCAGGCGTCGGCGGCGCCATGCGCGGAGAGGGCCGCCAGGCTGTGGGGCAGCATCGCGGCGTTCGCCTGACCGTGGCCGACCCCCGCGTGGCGCGCGAGCGTCTGCGACAGCACGTGGTGCACCCCATAGCCGGCCGACCCGATCGCGTAGCCGGCCAGGATCGCCCCCAGCGCCAGGCCGTCGGGGTCCGGACCGGGCAACCCCTGCGCGATGAGGATCGCCGCGCGGTGGGCGGCCATCACGGCCACCGGGTTCGCCCGCGGCGTGAGCGGCGCCTCCACGGCGTGCCCCAGGGCGTTCATCGCCGTCGCCGCCAGCGCGGGCCCGCGCAGCGACGCCATCACCAGGGGGTCGGCCAGCACAAGGGACGGCCGCACACGCGCGCGCCCCGGGGGCACGCCCGGGATCATGCGGTGGATGGCCGTCATCTCGGCGCCGGACAGCGTGGTGGGGATGGCCACGACCCGCCGGGGAGGGTCCGCCGCGGCCAGGGCCTTGGCCACGTCGATCACACGGCCTCCGCCGAGTGCGATCAGCGTGCCTCCGCGCACGCGGTGTCGCAGGTCGCGCGCGAGAGCGTCGACCAGCCCCGGGCCCACGACGTGGACGGCGTCCGCGGCACGGGCCAGGCCCGGCGCGTCCCCCAGCCCGCGCTGCGAGGTGAGCAGCGTGAACTCCGCGCCCACCGATTCGGCGGCGTCGGAGGCCACGCCCCGGCCGAAGCGGATCGTGCGCTCGCCGTCCCGCCACGTGAACGGCCGGGACGGATCCCATGTGCCGATGTGCGGGGAGGTGGGCATGTGCGGGCTCCTGGGGAGCGGGCGGGCCTGAGGCCCACCCGCTCACGCTCCGGGAGGACGCCCGGCCGGTCGCGAACGCGCCGGACGGGTCGCGGAGCCGCCGGTTGGCGGCGCCGGCGGGGCTACTTCTTGGCGGCCTTCTTGGCGGCGGGCTTCTTGTTGCCGGCGGCCACCGACTCCTTCAGCACGGCACCCGGCGTGAAGCGCGGGACCACGCGGGCCGGAATCGTGACCTTCTTGCTCGGGTCCTGCGGGTTCACGCCCACGCGCTCGGCGCGGTGGCTGATGGAGAACTTGCCGAAGCCGGCGAACGCGACGTCCTCTCCGCCCTTGAGGGCGTCGGAGATCTCGTCGAGGACCGCGTTCACGAGCGTCTGGGCCTGCGCGTTCGGGATATCCGCGCGCTTGGCAACGCGACCCACGAACTCCGTCTTGTTCATTAGGACCCCCTGGTGTGATGTCTAAGGCGACGCACTGGTTCCGCAACCTAGCACCACGTTCGGATGAAATCCCGCATTGCGTGGGGGATCTCGTCCCGGCCGGCCCCATCCGGCCCTCGCGGGGCGGGCCGGGGGCATCCCTCGAACGGGGCATACGCCTCCCTCGCGAGGGGGGTCCGACTACCCCATCCGTGTGGTCGGGTTCCACGAAATAGAGATTTTGCCTACACGGCGGTGAGGCGCGGCGGACGACATCAGGGATGTGCGTCGCTTCCCGTCATCGTGCCGACATCGGCGGATCGCCGCACTCGCCGGGCTCGCGTGCCTGGCGGCCCTCACCCCTCCGGCATCGGGCGCGCCCCCGGTCTCGGAGACCGTGCTGGTGAAGGTCGCCCGGGACGCGGATCCGGCGGCCCGGGCGGAGATCGCCTCGGCGATCGACGCGGAGCGCGTCCGGGCACTGCCCGGCGGCTGGCGCGTCTACACGCTGCCCGGGCCCGAGACCGTCGGTGAGATCCGTGCCGATCTCGCCGACGCCGAGGCGGCCGTGCGCGTGCAGCTCCCCGCACGCGTGCGGACCCTCGGGGCCCCGTCCGATCCCCTGTTCGGGCCGGTGAACCGCGGCTACCAGTGGGGCCTGGCGAACACCGCGTCCTGGAACGGCGGCGTGGCGGGGGCCGACATCTCCGCGATCGACGGCTGGGCGCGCACGGCCGACGCCGCGCCGGTGACGGTCGCGGTGGTCGACACGGGCGTCCAGATCACCCATCCGGACCTCACGGGCCGCGTCTGGACCAATCCCGGGGAGCGACGCCAACGGCAGGGTCGACGACGTCAACGGGTGGGACTTCGCCGCCGGTGACGCGTCGGTCTACGACGACCCCGCGGGCGACCGTCACGGCACGCATGTCGCCGGCGTCATCGCCGCGGCGCGCGGCAACGGCATCGGCATCGCCGGCATCGCCGACAACGCCCGCATCATGCCCCTCAAGTTCATCGGGTCCGACGGCAGCGGCTCGAACGTCGACGCGATCGTCGCCATCCAGTACGCGGTGCAGAACGGCGCCCGCGTCATCAACGCCTCGTTCGGCGGCCCCGCCTACGACGAGGCCCTGTGCGACACGATCGCCTGGGCCGGGGAGCAGGGCGCGCTGGTGGTCGTGGCGGCCGGGAACTCCGGCCAGAGCCTGGACACCTCCAGCGCGTGGCCGGCCCGGTGTCCCAGCGCCACGATGCTCACCGTCGCCGCCTTCACCCACGAGGGCAAGCTCGCCGGCTTCTCGAACCGCAGCGCCACCCAGGTGGACATCGCGGCCCCCGGGGAGTTCGTGGTGAGCACCGTCCCCGGCGACTACGGCTACATGTCGGGAACCTCGATGGCGACGCCCCACGTGGCCGGCGTTGCGGCGGCCGTCCTGGGCCGCTCGCCCGCCATGAGCCCGGCGCAGGCCCGCCAGGCGGTCCTGGACGGCGCGGTCCCCCTCCCGGCCCTCACCGGGCTCGTGGCGGGCGGACGGCGCCTCGATCTCGACGGCGCCCTGACGGCGGCCGGCGCCCCTGCGGGTGTCGACGATCAGGCCCCCGCCGGTTTCGCCCTGGTGGCGCCGGCCGACGGTGCTGCGGTGGGCGACCGGGTCCCGACCATGACGTGGGACGCAACGACCGACGCGGGCGGCGGCGTGTCGCACTATCGCCTGGTCATCGACGGCCGGGTCTCGGTCGACCGGATCACGGGCACGAGGGCCCGTCCGGCCGGACCGCTGGGAACCGGTGAGCACACCTGGGCGGTCGAGGCCGTCGACCGGTCCGGCAACGTGGTGCGCAGCGAGGAGCGCACGGTGATCGTCGATGCGGCGGCACCATCCAAGTTCGTGCTGCTGAAGCCGGTGGCGGGCGGGGCGCTCCCCGCCGGGAAGGCCGTGGTGCGGTGGTCCGCCAGCCGGGACTCCGGCTCGGGGCTCGCCCGCTACGAGGTCCTGGTGGACCGCCGGGTCGCCGCGACGGTGGACGGCGACGCCGGGTACGCACGGGTCACGCTCTCCGCGGGCCGCCACACCATCGCCGTGCGGGCGGTGGACGGCGCCGGGAACGTCACCTCCACGGTCTCGCGACCGGTCACCGCGCTGCGCGCGGGCGGCCAGCGGCCGGCGGCGATGCGGGTCGCACCCTCCCGTGCCCGGGTGGGATCGCGGCCCGTGGTCCCACCCGCGCGCCGCGGCCGCTGAACCACGCCGGTGGCTCCGCGCACCGCGGAGGCGCCGGGCGGTGAGGGGCCTGGGTCAGCCCCGGGAGCGGACCGCCGCCCCGGCGGGCGAACCGCCGCGTATCCCGGCTGAGCGGAGGGGGGCGAAGCGGGCCGGCAATCCGGGACCAGGACGGTGCCGGCCCCCCTCGCGTCAAAACAGTACCAGCAAAACCTGATTTTCAAAACAGGTATGCCGCCGGTCAGGCGAGCATCGCGACGCGCATCACGGGGTCGCCGCCGGCGACCGGAACCTCGTGGAATCCCACCAGGCACGGCAGCGAGTCGCGCATCTGCATCACGTCGCCCTCCTCCAGGGTCCCGCCCGCCAGGACGTAGCCGGCCAGTTCCTTGATGAGCCGGATGCCGGGCTCCAGGAACATCGTGGGCAGGTTCAGGATCTCGAGCTCCGGATGGGCCGCGTAGACCCTCAGGCCCACCGTGGACAGCCGGCAGCCGCGCACGTGCTCCAGCTGGGTCAGCCACTGGGTGGCCGCCAGCTCGGCCATCGGCGGGCGGCCCTCACCGCTGCCGATCGCCTGCAACTCCTCGTGGCCGGGCGCGCCGGGCACGTTCGGGGGTTCCACCGCCACCTGCACGCGGGGATCGTCGATGCGTGTCGTCATGCCCCACAGGGTCGCACGACGTGGACCCCTCGTGGGGGTCTGATGGACTACCGGCGTGCGCGCGCACCCTCATCCCCCTTCCCCGGCGCGGATCGCGGTCGTGGGACGTTCCCATCACGCGGCGGACGTCGCGAGCCGTGGCGAGATGGCCGCCCGCGCCCGCCCGCGCGACATCGCGGCCGCGCTGGGACCGGGTACCGAGTGCGTGGTGCTCGCCACCTGCGACCGCCACGAGGTGTGGGCGGCGTCACGGGACGGTGATCCGGCGCCCCGGGTGGCCGCGGCACTGCGGGACCTGGCGGGCGTGCCGGACGGTGCTCTGGAGGTGCGCCGCGGGCGGGACGCGGTGCGGCACCTCATGCGCGTCGCCTCGGGGCTCGACGCGCTGGTGGTGGGTGAGCACGAGGTGCAGGGCCAGGTGGGCCATGCCTGGCGTCAGGCGCGGCACGCGGGCGCGACCGGGCCCGTCCTGGACCGGGTCTTCCAGGACGCCCTGGCCACCGCAGGACGGGCACGGGCGCAGACCGGCCTGGGCAGGGGTCGCACCTCGCTGGCCTCCGTGGCCGTCGAGCTCGCCGCCGCCGAGCTGGGAGACGCGGCCGTCGTGCCGGCCGTGGTCATCGGGGTGGATCCCATCGCGCGCGGCGTCGCGCGGCGCCTGGTGCGCCTCACCGGGGGACGCACCTCGATCCTCGGGCCGCACGGCCCCGCGCGGCGTCTCGCCGAGACCGTCGGGGCGGGATCGCCGCGGGAGGCCGCCGCGCTCGACGCCCTGCGCGGCGCCGGCCTCATCGTGGCCTGCGCCACCCCGGAGCCCGCGGCGGCCGCGGTGATCGCCGGGCGGCTCGCAGCTCCCGGCGGCCCGTTGTGCATCGACCTGTGCGTCCCGCGGGCGCTGCCCGCCGGCACCCGGGTGCGGGATCTGGACGATCTGCGCCCCGTCGTCGCCCGCGCGCACCGGGTGCGGGCCTCGGACGCGGCGGCGGCGGAGCGGATCGTGAGCGAGGGCACCGCCGCGACCATGGACTGGCTGGCCGGCCGGGTGGCCGCACCGGCGATCACGCGCCTGGTGGCCCACGTGGAGGCCGCGCGGTGCGCGGCATCGACGATCCCGAGGCCCGCGCGCGCATGGAGCGGCTGAGCCGCCGCCTGGCCGCGGCCCTGCTGCACGAGCCCGTCACGCGCCTGCGGCGGTCCCCCGACCCCGTGCGTGACGCGCGGCTGCTGCTGGAGCTGATGGGCGCGGACGACGACGCGGAGGACGCACCGTGAGGGGTCCCGGAACGGGGACGGCACCGATGGAATCGGGCGAATCGCGACCGCCGATTGGTGTGCCATCGGCAATGAACGCTATGGTTGTCCTCGCCAGCCGATCTGGCCGGCGTGAATTGCGAGAGTGGACACCAGGTGGGCCGAAGGGCTTGGCGGGTGGACGGCGCTCGCCGAGCAACGAGGAATTGCATGCCCGAAGGTACCGTGAAGTGGTTCTCTGCCGAGAAGGGCTTCGGCTTCATCACCCCCGATGACGGGGGCAAGGACCTCTTCGTCCACCACACCCAGATCAAGGCCGACGGCTACCGGTCGCTCGACGAGGGCCAGCGCGTGAGCTTCGACGCCGAGTCGGGCCCCAAGGGCCCGCAGGCTGCGAACGTCCAGACGCTCTAAGCACGAGCGCCAAAAGGGCCCCGGGACGGCATCGCCGTCCCGGGGCCCTTTTTTTGTGCCGTGACGAGGGACGAGGCCTCCGGCCTTCCCCGCGCGCGGCGTGACGCACGAACGCCGGGGCCCGGGACGGCGATGCCATCCCGGGCCCCGCGCGTTCGGGTCAGGCGGTGCGGCTGCCCCGGCGCACGCGGTTCCCGCCGGCGGCCGCCGGGGGACGCGGGCGGGATGCCGCCGCCGGACGCGGCGTGGGGCCGCGACGGCCGCGCGAGCGGTACACCACACGGGGACCGGACTGGGCGTAGCCCGTGTCGGCCCAATGCTCGTCCAGGCCCAGGCGGGCGGCGATGCGCCCGACGTCGGCGGCCTGGTCCGGCGCCACGAGCGTGACGGCGCGGCCGGACCTGCCGGCGCGCGCGGTGCGGCCCACACGGTGCGTGTAGGTGTCGTGGTCCTCCGGCGGGTCGAAGTTCACGACCAGCTGGAGGTCGTCCAGGTCGATCCCGCGGCTCGCCACGTCGGTGGCGGCCAGGATGCGGGTGCGGCCCTGTGCGAACGACTTCAGCGCACGCTCGCGCTGGCGCTGGGTGAGGTCTCCGTGCAGCGCGCCCGCGGACAGGCCCGCGCCCTCGAGCTTCTCGGCGAGCCGCGCGGCGCCGCGCTTGGTGCGGCAGAAGACGATCGTGAGGCCGTCCTCGTCGCGCAGCAGGTCCAGGAGCGTGTCGGTGCGCGCGGAGTGCGCGCAGGCCACGAAGGACTGGTCCAGGCGCTCACCGATCGGCGCGGACGCGGCCGGGTCACCGGAGGCCTCCAGGCGGACGGCGCGGTTCGTGAGCTTGTCGGCCAGGTCGGCGACCTGCGGGCCGAGCGTGGCGGAGAACAGCATGGTCTGCCGCTCGGTGGTGAGCAGCGCGACGATGTCGTTGACCTGCGGCATGAAGCCCATGTCCAGCATCCGGTCGGCCTCGTCGAGGACCAGCGAGGTCACCTGACGGAGGTCGATGAGGCGGCGCCGCACCAGGTCGATGAGGCGTCCGGGGGTCGCCACGACCAGCTGGGCGGTCTTCGCACCCTTTGCCTGGCGGACGATGTCCACGCCGCCCACGACGGTCGCGGTGCGGATCCCGCGGGCCCGCGCCAGCGGCGCGAGTTCCTCGGTGATCTGGGTGGCGAGCTCGCGGGTCGGGGCCAGCACCAGGGCGCAGGGGCCCTGCGCGGTGGCGGGGATCCCCTGGATGAGGGGAAGGCCGAAGGCGAGCGTCTTGCCGGATCCGGTGGGGGCCTTCACCTGCAGGTCCTCACCCTCGAGGGCCCGGGGGATGACCATCTCCTGCACCGGGAAGGGCTGCTCGATGCCGCGCTGTGCGAGAACCTCGGAAATGCGGCGTTCCACGCCGATGTCGGCGAACGTGATCGTGCTCAATTGGCTCCTTGGCGGCGGGTGCCGCGGTATGGACGGTCGATCGTCCACCGCGACGTCATTCCGGGGCCAGGACGCTCTTCCACCGGGCGCTTTGGGCGCGCCCGTACCCCGTTCGGCCAAGAGGCGGCCCTCGGGGATTGATCGAGGATAGCGGCTCGGCGCGGCTTCGCGCGCATCGCGCGGCCCCTGTTGGCGATCGCGGTCGTCATATGCGAGGTTGTCGGCATGTCCGAAGCCGATCAGCAAACCGAGGTCACCGCACCCGACTGCGAGCGTTGCGGCGTCCGCACGTACGCCACCACACGGGTCATGCGGTCGCACGACATCTCCACCGGGCGCGCCATCCCGAAGGACGAGAAGTTCCCCGTCTGGCGGTGCCCGGCCTGCAGCCGCGAGATGCCCCGCACCTGAGGGGCACCCCGCCGGGATCACCCCGGCGCGACCTCGTGGTTGGCGAGCAGCAGCCCGTCCGGGTCGTACGCGGCGCGGACGGCGCGCAGCCGGGCGTGCACGTCGGCGCCGAACAGGATGTCACCGCCGCACGGGGTCTCGGCGAAGTTCATGTAGGCACATCCGGCGTCCCACGGCGCCAGCGCCTCGGCGACGTGCTCGATGCCCTCCCGCACGGCGTCGCCGAGCGCCGGGTCCGGGATCGCCCCCACGCCGAACCACGCGAACGGCGCGGGGATGGCGGACAGGGCGCCGGCGCCCTCCGGCGCGGTCGCCATCGCGCCGCCCAGGTGGCGGATCTCGACGCTCAGCAGGGGTGAACTGGTCCCCGGGCCGCCGTGCACGGCCAGCAGCGCAGCGGCGGCCTCGGGCGTGAAGGCGGTCAGCAGCCCGCCGTCGCCGGCGTAGGGCAGCGGCTCGGGCGGGTCCATGTTGATGGTGCCCAGGGCGCTCGGCGGGATGACCGCCAGCGTGTCGATCTCGGGTCCCAGCGCCCGCAGCGGCGCCCACAGGTCCGCGCCCTGCTCCTGAGCTCCCAGGAACGCCCCCTGCACCATGGCGAATGACCGCCCGCGGAAGGGCTCCGGGATGTCCGGGATGGGCGGGAACTGGAGCACCCGGGCGGTGGAGGTGAGGGTGTCCGGCGCGTCCGGGATCCACTCGGTCCAGGCGGTGAGGACCTCCGGCGCCCGGGTGACGTCCCAGAACAGCGCCCCCGCGAAGACCTCCGGGGCCGGCACCACCCGGAACTCGATCGCGGTGACAACGCCGAAGTTGCCGCCGCCGCCGCGGACCGCCCAGAACAGGTCGGCGTCCGACGATGCATCGGCGCGGCGCAGCTCGCCGTCGGCGGTGACGATCTCGACGGCCTCCACCGCGTTGCACGCCAGGCCGTGCGCGCGGGCGAGGAAGCCGATGCCGCCGCCCAGCGTGTAGCCCGCCACCCTCGCGGTGGGCGACGTCCCGGCCAGCGCCGCCAGGCCGTGCGCGTCGAGGGAGGCCGTCACCTCGCCCCACCGGACGCCGGTTCCGGCACGCACACGTCGTGCCGCGGCATCGATCTCCAGCCCTCCCAGGCGGTCGACCCGCAGCAGGATGGCCTCGTCCAGCGACGCCATCGCACCGCAGCCGTGCCCCGTGCCCTGCGGGGCCACCCGCAGCCCCGCGGCGCGCGCGGCGCGCATCACCGCCTGCACGTCGGCCGCGTCGGCGGCGTGCACGACGGCCCGCGGCCGCTGGTCGACCGCCAGGTTGTAGGCCTGCCTGGCGTCGTCCCACCCGGGGTCCCCGGGGAACGTCACCGTGCCCCGGACGGTCGTCGTGAGCAGCCGGTGCAGCGTGTCGGGCATGTGGGCTCCCGCGTCGGTCCGCGGCCTCTCCCACCGCGATTCGGCGGGATCCTAATCCGCGGGGGCCGCCGTGGAAGGGGCCCGGCCGCGCAGCAGCACGTCCTCCAGCGCGTCCACGCACAGCATCCCCATCGCGGTGCGGGTGCTCAGCGTCGCGCTGCCCAGGTGCGGCGCCATCACCACCTGCTCCAGGCCGATGAGCCCGGGGTGCACCCGCGGCTCGTCCTCGAACACGTCCAGGGCCGCCCCGCCGATGCGCCCGTCCCGCAGGGCGTCCACGAGCGCCGCCTCATCGACCACCGCGCCGCGGCTGGTGTTCACCAGCACGGCGTCGTCACGCATCGCCGCTGTCCGGGGTGAGCGGGCAGTGCAGGCTCACCACGTCGGCGCGCGCCAGCAGCTCGGCCAGCGGAACCTCACCGGGCAGCCCGGTGGGGCGGCGGGCGGTGTGCAGCACCTCCATCCCCAGCGCCCGCGCCATCTCCGAGGCGGCGCGGCCGATGCGGCCGTACCCGACGCAGCCGAACACCAGCCCCAGCGCGGACCGCCCGAGCATGAAGTTGGGGGTCAGCGCCCACGGCCGGCCGGCGCGGATGCGCCGGTCCCCCTCGGTGACGCGCCGCAGCAGCGACAGCATCAGGGCGATCGCCATCTCGGCGGTCGCGTGGGTGAGGACGTCGGGCGTGTGGGCGACGTGGACCCCGCGCGCCCGCGCCGCCGGGAGGTCCACGTGGTCCAGGCCTACCGACAGCGTGGCCACCACGCGCAGCGCCGGGCCGGCGGCGTCCAGCAGCTCGGCGTCCACGCGGTCGACGGGGGTCACCATGATCCCGGCCCGGCCGGTGGCGCGCCGCAGCAGCTCGTCCCGCGGGAGCGGATCCTCGGTGGTGTTCTCATCCAGGGCGAACAGCGCGGCCAGACGCTCCCGCACCGCGGGCGCGAAGCACCGCGTGGCGAGCACCTCGGGCGGCCGGTTCAGCCCCCGGCCTCCGGGCCGGGCAGCCGGATGCGGCCGTCGGCGTCGATGGGCCAGAACGGGTTGTGGGCAACCTCCCACGGGTGGCCGTCCGGGTCGATGAACAGCCCGGAGTAGCCGCCCCAGAACGTCGGCGCGGGATCGCGCCCGATGGTGGCCCCCGCGGCCCGCGCCTGGGCGATCACGGCGTCCACCTCGGCGGGCGAGCGGACGTTGTGGGCCAGCGTGACCCCGCCCCATCCCCCGCCGTCGGTGACGGCGCTGTCCTGCGCCAGCCGCCCGCGGTCCCACAGCGCCAGGACCATGCCGCCGGCATCGAAGAACACGACCTCGGGCGTCTCGTCCCCGGCGGTCCAGCCCAGCGCCTCGTAGAAGGCCCGTGACCGGGCGAGGTCGGCGACGCCGAGGGTCACCAGGCTCAGTCGCTGTTCCATGCCGCCAGGCTACCCCGCCGGCGGAGGCCAGCGCTCCTCGGGACGAGGCTCGGGGATGGGGGCTCCCAGCAGGCGCCGCCGGCCCGGGTCCATCGCCTCGTACGGGCGCACCACAGGGGCCCGCCAGGCCGTGTAGGCGGCGCAGGCGGCATCGGGGTCGGCGGTGGTGGCGACCGCCTGTGCCAGGGCGTGGGCGTCGGCGATCCCGATGCCGGCGCTCGCGCCGGTCTCGGGGCCGAAGAAGTGGGCGGCGTCACCCACCAGCACCACCCCGGGCGTCCACCACTCCGGGCAGGTCAGCAGCTCGTCCTCGCTGTAGCGCAGCTCGTCGGTGCTCGTGAGCCCGCGCACCCCCGCCGACGACGGCGGCAGCAGGCGTTCCCACGCCGCGATGAACGCGGCGATGCCGGGAGCGACGGCGGCCTCCCGTCCGCAGCGGTCGTGCATGCGCCATCCGAACGACCCCTCGGGCCATGAGAAGAACCCGATGTGCGAGCCGTTGGAGAGGTACGCCATCGCGAAGACCTCGTCCGTGGGAACCGGGCTCATCCACTCGATCTTCCCCTCGGCGAGCGGGGCGCGCTCGGCCGCCAGGCCCGCCATCTCGCGCACCCGTGACCGGGTGCCGTCGCAGGCGACCACCAGGTCCGCGGCGATCTCCGCGGCACCGTCCGGCCCGTCGACGGCCACGCCGGTGACGCGTCCGGACGGGTCGCGCAGCAGGCCGGTCACCGTGTGCCGGTACCGCACCGGCACGCCGTCGGCGAGACGGTGCAGCAGGCTCCCCACCTCCACGGCGATGGCCGCGGACGAGCCGTCCGGCGTGGGGGCGATCGCGCGGCCGCGCGCCCGGATGTCGGCCAGGACGCCCAGCTCGTCCAGGGCGTGGAAGCCCTGATGCCCCAGCATGAAGCCGCGGCGGATGTAGTCGCCGGGCGGCATGCGCTCCAGCACCACGGGCTCGGCGCCCCGCAGCCGCAGCAGGGCCGCGAGTGAGAGGCCCACCAGGCCGCCGCCGGCGATGACCACGCGCATCAGTGCCCCACGGGTTCGTTGCGCTGGATGAGGTCCCAGCGGTTGCCGTACAGGTCCACGGCTCCTCCCGGGCGCGCTCCCGGAAGTGCACGCCGGCGGCGACCATCCTGGCGTGGTCACGGTGGAAGTCGTCGGTCTCCAGGAACAGGAAGACCCGCCCGCCGGTCTGGTCGCCCACCCGGTCGAGCTGCGCCTCCGACACGGCCTCGGCCAGCAGCAGCGCGGCCCCCCGGCCGCCCTGGGGCGCGACCACGACCCAGCGTTTGCCGTTGCCGAGATGGGTGTCCTCCACGAGGTCCATCCCCAGCTCGTCGACGTAGTGGGCGATGGCCTCGTCGTAGTCGCGGACCACGAGCGTGACATGGGTGATGGCGGGCATGCCGGGAGCCTCCCACAGGGGCCCGACGGCATTCGCGGCCGGATGGCAGCTCCGGCGTGGGCGTCCACGGATGCCGGCCGGCGGCGATCGGCGCACACTGGGTGTGCACACCACCGGACGGAGGTGACCGGGATGCGTGGCACCACAGGAATCGACCCCCGCGAGGAGCTGCTCACGCGGGTGCGTGAGGCCCTCGCCGACGGGCGGATCGGGCCGGACGACCTGACCGGGCTGCTGCGCGAGGCGCGCCCCGAGCGCGGCCCGCGGCCCACCCGGGTGGCGGAGGCCCTGGGCGCGGTGGTGGTGCTGGTGGGCGCCGCACTGGCGTACGCGACGGCGTTCGGCGACATGCCCGACGCCGCCCAGCTGCTCACCCCCTTCGCCTTCCCGGTGGTGATCCTGGGCGCGTTCGCCCTGATGGCCGCCGGCTCCCGGGCCCGCTGGGAGCTCGAGGTGACGGCGACGCTCGGCGTGGCGGCACTGGTCGCCGCGCTGATGGCCGCCTGGGCCGGCACGGGCGGCATGGCGATCGACCGCTGGGGCCTGGGGGCATCCGTCGTGGTGGGCGCGGTGTGCGCGCTGCTTGCCGCCCGGCCGCCGCACGCGTACGCCGCCGCGCTCGGCCTGGCCGGCGCGCCGGTGGCCGCGGCCAACTTCGGGGCGTCGGTGCTCGGGATGAGCGACGCGGGGTCGTACCGCTGGCTGGAGTTCGGCCTGGCCGGCCTCGCGGCCGCCGCCGGGGTGGCGCTGCTGCGGCCGCGCCGTACGTGGGCGGGCATCGCGTTCGGCGGCGCCTCGCTGCTCACCGCGGCCGGCGCGGTGCTGGGGCTCGTGGCGATGAACACCGACATCCGCGGCCTCACGCCGTGGCACGTGGTCCTGTCGGTGACCGTGGCGGCGTCGGTGGTGCTGGCGAGCGCCCTGCGGATGCCGGCGCTGATGGCGGCCGGCGTCGCCACCGGCGCGGTGTGGCTGGTCTTCGTGATCCCCGTGGCCGGCAGCAGCCCCGGCTGGGCGCTGCTGGTGGTCGCGATGGGCCTGGTGCTGGTGGCCGCCGGCCTGGGCGGGGCGCGTCTGCACGGCGGGCCCCGCCGCCACCTCGGCCTGCGGTGATTCCCCGCGCCCCGGGCCCCCTGCGGGCGGGCCCGGGGCGCGCGGCGTCGTCAGGGACCGGGCCGCGGCGGGACGATCGGGGTGACCGCCTCCGCGAGGGTGCGCCGCAGCCGCACCGTGAGCTCGCGCAGCTGCCGGCGCTCGGCGGGTGTGAAGGCCTCCCCCATCACCCGCTCCTGCGCGGCGGCGATGCGGGGTGCCGCCCGCTCCACCAGGGCGACCCCCCTGGGGGTGAGGTCCAGCAGCCGGCGGCGGCGGTCGGTGTCGTGGACGCGCCGGGCCACCAGCCCCATGGCCTCCAGCTGGTCCAGCACCTTGGCCATGTGGTTCGACCCCACGTGGATGGCCCGGCCCACCTCGTGCGGCTCCAGGGGATCGGGGTGTGCGACCGCCAGCGTCGCCAGCGTGCGGTACTGCACCAGCGTCAGCCCCGCTGCGCGCCGGGCGACGCGGTCGAAGAGCGTGTGCACCTCGGTGCCCAGGGCGGCCAGCACCGCGTAGTCGTCGGGGATGTCCTGCGACATGCCCCCGAGTGTAGGCTGCGGTCGATTCACTCACCAGCGAGTCTTCCGTGAGGAGCGCCCATGCGAGGTCTGGTCTTCAACGCGCCGAAGGACGTCCGGGTGACCGACGTTCCGGATCCCGGCGTCGTCAACCCCACCGATGCCGTCGTGCGCGTGACGAAGGCCGGAATCTGCGGCTCCGACATGCACATCTACAACCACGGCGACGCCTTCGGGTTCGACGCGGGCTGCCGCCTGGGCCACGAGTTCGTGGGTGTGGTGGAGGCCGTCGGCCCCGAGGTGCGGTCCGTCAAGCCGGGTGATCGCATCGTGGCGCCGTTCTGGCTCTCGTGCGGGGAGTGCCACTTCTGCAAGAAGGGGCTCACGACCTCCTGCGTGCAGGGCGGCTGCTTCGGGTTCCAGGCGTTCTGGGGCTTCGGCGGCCACGTGGAGGGCGGCCAGTCCCAGTTCGTGCGCGTGCCGCTGGCCGACGGGACGCTCGTGAAGGTTCCCGACGAGCTCGCCGACGTGGACGACAAGGTGCTGCTGCCGTTGGTGGACGTCTTCACCACGGCGTACCACGCCGCGAAGGGCTCGGGCGTGAAGCCCGGCCAGACCGCCCTGGTGATCGGCGACGGCGCCGTGGGCCTGCTGGCCTGCCAGGCCGCCGCACTGCTGGGCGCCGGCAACATCGTGCTCTCCGGCCATCACGACGACCGGCTGGCCGTGGGTGCGCGCCTGGGCGCCACCCACACGGTGAACTCCAAGGCCAACGCCGACCGCCTGGGCGAGCTGCTGGGCGACCTCACCAACTCCTTCGGCCCGGACGTGGTGATCGACGCGATCTCCAGCGCGGACTCGATGGTGCACGCCGCGAACACCGTCCAGCCGGGTGGCACCGTGAGCTGGGTGGGCATGGAGGTCTTCCTGGGCGCGCCGCAGCTGCCCTGGGACACCTGCTTCCTGCGCAACCTCACCATCCGCGGCGGCGTCGCCCCGGTGCGCAGCTACCTGCCCGAGCTGTGGCCGCTGGTGATCTCCGGCAAGCTCGACCCCTCCCCGGTGCTCACCCACGACCTGCCGCTGGAGCGGGCCGCGGAGGGCTACGAGATCATGGCCACGCGGGCCGAGGGCTCCGTGAAGGTGTGCGTCTCCCCGAACTGACCCCGCTGCTCCCGCGGACGGCCATGCGGCCGCGCATCCGCATGAACACGACGACGCCCGACGACCCCGCACCGCGGCTCCGTATCGCCCGCCCCGTCACGGACCTCACGTCGGCGGCCGCGCGCTACGCCGCCGGGCTGGGCCTGGTGGAGCTGGGCCGCTTCGCCGGCCATGCGGGGTTCGACGGGGTCATCCTCGGCACCCCCGGCGGCACCTGGCACCTGGAGCTCACCCACCGCCCCGCGCATCCGGTGGCGCCCGCGCCGACGCCCGAGGACCTGCTGGTGCTCTACCTGCCCGACCCGGGGGAGTTCGCCGCCCGCTGCCGAGCGCTGGAGGAGGCGGGCTTCGGTCCGGTGGCCTCGCTCAACCCGTACTGGGACGAGCACGGACGCACCTTCGAGGACCCCGACGGCTACCGCGTGGTGGTGTGCCGGCGCGACTGGACCGCCTGAGGAAGGCTCAGGCGAACCGGGCGACCAGCTCGTCCAGGTGCCCCACGATGAGGTCGGCGCCTGCGCGCTCCAGCTCCCGGCGCGTGGCGAACCCGGTGAGGACCCCCACGGTCTGGGCGCCCGCCGCCCGGCCGGCCCGGATGTCGACGGGCAGGTCGCCGACCATCACGCCGGCCGACGGCGGAAGGCCCAGCGCGGCCATGGCCGCGAGCACCGGCTCCGGGTGCGGCTTGGTGCGGCGGCAGCTGAGCCCGCTCATCACCACGTCCATCATGGACGTGAGGCCGTGCTCGTCCATGAAGTGCAGCACCGTGGCCTCGGGGCCGGCCGAGACGATCCCCAGGGGCAGCCCCCGGCCGTGAAGCGCGCGGACGGCCTCACCCGCGGTCGGCACCAGCCGCGTGCCGCCGTGCCCTCCGGGGGACAGCCGGGCGGCGAGACGGTTCAGCGGGGCGTCCATGTCGAAGCGGTCGGCCTGGGAGAACAGGTGCTGCACCGGGTTCTCGATCCGCATGATGATCCAGCGCGTCACGCGCTCGGCCCGGTGCGCGCCCAGGAACCGGTCGACCGCGCGCGCGGCGCGCTCCGCCAGCTCGTCGTCGGTGTCGCGCAGCGTCCCGTCGATGTCGAACAGGACGGCCCGCACGCGCTGGGGATCGAACGCCATCCGCCGGATCATGCCCGACGGCGGCTCGCGGCCGTCAGGCCGCCGGGCTGAGCGCCGCGATCCTCCAGGGCACCGGGTCCCCGGCGTCCTGCAGGGCCATCGTCCAGTGCTCGGTGAAGCGGGAGGCGCGCATGTCGGATCCGGCGACGGCGTCGGCGGTGTCCCGGTCCTGCAGGAACCGGATGCCGTGCAACCGCACCTCCACGTCCACGCGCGCGGGTGTGGCGGCCGCGTCCACATGGGTGATCGTGATGCCCTCGATGCGCAGGCCGCGCACGACCACCCGGTGACGGCCGTCCGGCCCGTCCGGATGCAGCAGCTCCCGCGCCGCGTCCGGCGTCGCGGTCTGCAGGAGGGCGTCGTCCTGACCGTCCACCGCGGCGGCCCAGGCGCCCACGGCCCGGCGGGCGGCCGCCTCGATGACGCCGGGGTCGAAGCGCTCGTCCGAGAGCGACATGTCGCGGGCGGCGGCGAGCGCCGGCCCGGAGAAGTCGAGGTCCGCCACCTCCGACAGCGCGATCCCGTCGGGCACCCGATCGGCGACCGCCAGGTCGGACAGCGCCTGGTCGGACATCGACGGGTCCTGCGCCGGGTCCGCCACCACCGGGGCGGTGAGGTTGTGCCGGCCCTCGGCGTCCTGCTCGATCGACATCAGCATCCAGCCGTCGCCATGGGGCGCCAGCGTCCAGTACTCGCGCAGGCCGGTCTCGGGGTCGGTCGAGCCGTCGTGGTGGATGACCACGCCCGAGCGGTCGACGACGTGGTCGTTCAGAGTGGCGGAGATCCGCACCACCACCCGGTCGGCGGCCTCGCCGGCCAGGTTGGTGAGGCCCACGTACTCCACGCCGACGGGGCCGATGACGCTCACGCGGTTGTGCCAGCCCTTCCTGGCGAAGTCGTCCAGCCCGGGGGTCACCATCCGCTCGAGCGCGGGGACGTCCCGGGCATCCCACGCGCGCTGGATGTCGCGGAACAGGGCCTCGGCCGCCGGGATGACCCGCTCGGGAGCGAAGTCGGGGTCGTCCTCGGCCGCCACCCGGGCCGCGCCGGCCACCTCGGCCGTGCGCGCGCGCCGGAGGCCGGCGGTGGCACGGTCGGCGGCCCTGGCCGCGGCGACGGTCCAGCGGGCGACGGTCTGCCGCTTGCGCCAGGAGATGAACATGACGGTGCCCATCACGCCGACGAAGACGATGATGAAGCGCGGGTCGGCGTCACCCCCGCCCCCGCCCCCGCCGCCACCGCTCCCGCCGCCGCCGCTGTAGCCCCCTCCACCACCACCGCCGCCGCCACCACCGCCGAAGCCACCGGTGCCGCCTCCGGCGGAGCCCAGCAGCACGGAGGGTGCGCCCAGCAGGAACAGCGACAGCGTCAGCGGGAGCAGCCGGAGGAGTCTCATGCCCTCACCGATCCGGACCGGTCGGCCGCCGTTACCGTGAGCATCGTGGCGGCGATGGCGGCGCCGATGGTGCCCAGCACCATGTCCCCGAGCGTGTCGGTGTACGCGGTGGCCAGCTCGGTCCCCCCACGGATGAACGCGTAGTACTCACCCACCTCCCAGCCCAGGGCCAGGAGGGAGCCCACGCCGGCGATGAGCCACCACGACGCCCACCGCGGCCCGCGCACCGACCGCAGCATCAGCAGCCCCACGCCGGCCATGAGGAACACCCAGTTCACCAGGTGGTTCGCGTCGTCCCACCACTCGATGGTGTCGTACAGGTCCAGCGTGTTGCCGGTCACGTCCACCAGGAACGGCAGCGCGATGAGCGAGAACGCCGCCCACGGCGCATCCGCGGTGCGTGCGCGGTTCTTGAGGAACCACCAGGCCGGCGCGGCGAGGATCATCACCGGGTAGGCGATCAGCCGGGCGGTGAACGCCTTGCCCTCGAACTGCTCCAGATGCGGGAACAACACGGCGACCGCAAGCTGCCCCTCGGTGGCGGCGAGCACCGCGAGGAAGACCCAGGGCTGCGACCGGCGAGGCACCTGGCCGAGGATAGGGCCAACCTTCCGGAATCCAAACGACGGAGCGCGCCGCACTCACTCGGGGTCGCGCCGCCGCCTGGTGCTCGCCGTGCCGGTGTCCTCGCGGACACCCGGCCTTCAGGCCCTCGGCACGTCCCGCATCCGACCGGTCGGGACGGTCAGCGGCCCGGCGGCCTGGGGATCGGCGTCATGCCGCCCGGCCCGCTCTTGTCGAGGCCCGGAGGAGCCATGAGCGGCGCCGAGAAGCTGCGCGCGGCGTCCTCTCCGCACGTCGGGCACGGCGCGCTCGACGGCGCGGTGCCCATGGGGAAGGTCAGTTCGAACAGGCCGTCGCGCCCGCACCGGAAGTCGTATCTCGCCATGGGCGGGAGCCTACCCGCTCGTCGCGGCCCGCGGCGGACACATCCCGAGCGCCTCGTCACCGCCGAACGGCGGGCGCGATCGGCGCCGCCCGGAGGTGGGGCCTGTACCGGCATCAAACGGGGATCTGTACATGGACGGTGGTGTCGCACTCCGGCCCGCTCTTGTCCATGCCGATACCGCGGGTATGCCCGTTGCCTCGCCGACTGCCATGGTTCGTGTTCTGCGCGGTGAGCAGATCGCGACATGGCTTGGCTGGAGCGCGGTCATTGCCGCGTTTGGGGCGTGGCTTGCGGTCCCGCATGCGATGGCAGGGGTTCTCTTGGCCGTCGCCTTCTTCGCGGGGCTCGGCAGCCTCGGCGTTCTGGTGCCGACGTGGAGGTTGGCGCGCCAACACAGGCAGCCCGTGCACCGCCAGGTCATCCTCGCGACTGCGGCCGGGCTCCTCGCGGTGTTCGCCGAAGCCGGTGCTCTCGCCGCTGTCATCCTGGCCGGAGGTCCGGGGTAGTCCCAACAGTACGTGGCTCCGGCCGGTAGTGGCTCGCCCGGTGCGCTCGGAGGACGTCTCGCTGTGTTCAGCGGAACGGAAAGTCCCGGATGAACGCGATCACCAGTGCGCCGATGACGACCGCCGGGAGCGCAGCGAGGACGCTGCCCACAATCGCCGAGACGGGAAAGCGCACACCGGCTTTGGAGGCGCGAACCCCGACTGCCACCGCCTGGATGAACGCCAACGGGATCGCGATGAGCACCGTCCACAGCAGAGACAAGCCGATGGTCCGGCCCCACTGCAGATGGTCGAGGATGAGCGCAAGGGTCAGACCGCCGGTTGCCGTGACCCCCAGCCCCAGAGTGAGATGCCCCGCCGACGCGATCCGGCACTCCACGGCCCGGATGTCATCTCGCGTCAATGGCTCGCTCGGGTACTACTGCCCGCGTCATCGTTCTTGAGCATGTGATGACCGTATCGTCGATTGCGTCCGCCGGATCAATGCCTACTCGTCCGTATCCCAGGCGCCGCGCGGGTTCCCGGCTGTGCAAGCACCCGGCAAGAGTCCGAGTGGCTCGCCTCACCCACCTGCACCGCTGGCTCGGCGCTGGTGAGGGCACCGGGCCCATGGTCATCTCGGAGAGTCGCACCGGACGACGCCTGAAGATCCGGGCCCAAAAACGTGCTCAAGCCCCGGTCGCGGCCGGTACCCCCGTGCCCGAAACCCATTCGAACCCAGCCGCCTGACCATCAGGCAAAGCTGTGCTCAGGCCCTCGCCCCCTCCCGCGAGGGTACGGGAGGCCCAGAACGACTTCGGGGAGAGCCTCAGGACTTTCCCTGAAACTCTCCCCGAAACCCCCTAGGTGGACCCGGCCGGCACTGCCCCGGCGTCCGAAAGCCTTTGCATGTCAGTTTCTCCGAGCGCAGCCGTCGGGAAGATCTCGCGGGTGGCGGCCCCGTCGGCCCACCGTCCACTCGCCAGGTGCTCCTGAAATCTCACTCACCGCAGGGTCACTAGATGACACCGGTGATCTCCTCCGTGACCCGGAAGAAGGCCGATGGCTCTCAGTTACTGCTGATTAGGCAGCGAGAGCGAGCTTGGGAGAAGTCTCCGCAGCTACTTTGTTGTCCCGGTTGGTAACGCGGTCCACCGGGTCCGCGGCTCGCTGACCGACACCCTCCAACTCCGTCGAAACTGGATCGGGCCCAGGTGGAGTCAGGGTAGCACCGGCGGGGCGAATCGCCAGATCGTGGGTTGAGCGATTTCGGCCAAGGGTCGATACGGAATGTGCCGCACCTCCGATCCGCGGCGCCTCCCCAGCACACGCCCACGCAAGGATGCACATGGGACGCAGCAGAATCGCCCGGCTGCTCTGCGTCGCGCTCGCCGCGACCGCCGCCGTACCGCTCACCGCCGGCGCCGCGGTGGAGACCTGGCCCGCGACGGCCTCGGACAAGGTCTTCCCGGACACCGCGAAGCCCGCGACGGCGGAGGCCGTGGTCTCCATCGCCGCCGCACGCGACGAGTACGAGGGCGCGCAGATCGCGATCCGCAGCGACCAGGCCATCACGATCACCCCGGTCGTGACCGACCTCACCGGGCCGGGCACCATTCCGGCCTCGGCCGTCGAGGTGTTCCGCGTCGGGTACGTGCAGCTCACCAAGCCCAGCACCGGCGTCGACGCCCTGGCCGGCGGCGGGCGATACCCGGACCCGCTCATCCCGGTGCGCGGGAGCGTCACGATCCCCGCTGGCGAGACCACCAGCATCTACGTGCTGGTCCACGTCCCCGCCGGCGCCGCCGCGGGCGTCCACGAGGGCACCATCGACCTGGGCGCCGCCGGACAGGTGCCGCTGAAGGTCGACGTGGCCCCGGTGACCGCGAACCGCACCGACTACAAGGTCACCGCGCGCCTGTCGGTGCTGAGCCTGGCGGAGGTGCTGGGCACCACCCAGGACGACCCGGCCTTCATCGCGGGCGTCTACGACTCCCTCATCCCGATGCTCGCCGAGCACGGCGTGAGCCCGGGCCGGCCGCCCGTGACGTACCCGCAGATCGACGGGTCCTGGAACATGAACTGGACCGGCGGCGCCAGCACCCGCCTGGACCGGTTCCTCGCCGCGCCGTTCGCGGCCATCGAGGTGCCGTTCCTGCCGAACTACCCGGACGTGGGTGGCGAGGACCGGACCTACCTCAAGGACGCCCAGCGCCGGGCGGCCGCGCAGTCCATCGCCGGACGCTTCGGCGCGTCCGCGATCGCCCGCAGCTACTCGCTGGTCATCGACGAGCCGCGCACCGACGAGTACGCGACGGTCGTCCGGGGCGCCCGCCAGCTGCACTCCGCCACCCCGCCCATCCCCGCGATGGTCACCGAGGCCCCCACCAAGGACGCCATGAAGGCCATGGGCGCCGACGTGGACATCTGGACGCCGCCGATCTGGGACCACTACAAGGACCCCGCCGCGAGCCGGAAGGTCCTGGCATCCGGCAAGCAGCTGTGGTGGTACACGTACGGCAGCGACACCCAGCGGTTCACGCCCAACGTGCTCATCGACAAGCCCACCACCGAGCCGCGCGTGCTGGGGTGGCTGGCCGAGGGCGAGGGCGTCCAGGGCTTCTTCTACTGGGGCCTGAACAACTGGAAGGACAAGATCTCCGAGGGCGTCCAGGTGGTGCGGTCGCCGAACGTCGACCCCTGGTACCTGAGCCACACCAAGATCGACGTGGAGTGCGGCGACGGCAAGACCAAGCGGGCCGTCGGCGGCAACGGCGAGGCCAGCCTCATCTGGCCGGGACCGTCCACCTCCGAGCCCGCCTACGGGTCGCTGCGCCTGGAGGCGCTGCGCGACGGCGCCGAGGACTACTCGATCCTGAAGGCCCTCCGGGCCGCCGACCCGGTGTTCCACGACCGCGTGCTCGCCGGGTTGGTGAGCCCGTACACGGGCGCCTCCGACGGGCAGAACGCCTGCCTGGACGCCTCGCGCCCCGGCTACCTGCCCGTCGTGGAGACCGCCCCCACGGCCATCGAGTCCACCCGCCGCGCGGTGCTCGACCGGCTCTCCGGACGTCCCCTGCCCACCATCACCGGGCGGGTCGTGTTCGGTGGCGGCAAGCCCGGGGCGAAGGGCAAGGGCATGGGCGTCTCCGGACGGGGCGTGCCGAGCGCCGCCGTCCGCTTCGCCGGGTTCGAGACCACCACGGACCGCAACGGCTACTGGACCCTGGCCAACGTCCCCAACACCCCCGGCACGCTCCGCGTGAGCCGTGACCCGGTGGGCAAGGTGGACGCGATCGAGGTGCCGGTCACCACCGCCGACCTGGCCGCCGGCACGGTCACCGTGCCGCCGCTGCCGGCGCCCGACGGGCGCACGGTCACCGGGCTCGGCCTGATGCCGTTCCGGGCCACCATGGCGCCGGCGTCGGTGCGGTCGGCCAAGGGCGGCGTGCTCACGCTCCGCCTCGCCAACGCGTACAAGCCGAACGGCGACTCCAAGTACGTCGCGGGCGGGACGACCCCGTCCGTGGAGGCCACCTACCCGCGCATCGCCAAGACCAAGGCGGCGCGTGACTGGCGGGGCTACCGGTACCTCGACATGACCGTCGAGGTGCTCCAGGAGGCCGCCCCCGGGCAGCGCTGGTACCTCATCGTGACGCCCGGCGGGCACTTCGCGAACAGCCGCAACCTGGCCATCGGCCGCAAGGTGCAGCACGTTCGCGTGGACCTGCGGGCCGCGCACCCCGACAAGGGGAAGATGAAGCGGATGAACGACGTGCGCTACATCCGGTTCGGCCTGCAGAGCGCCCTGCCGAAGGTCTGGCGCGGCGGGCACACCCCCACGGTGCGGCTGAAGATCTCCGACCTGCAGCTCGTGAAGTAGGTCAACCCGGTTCCGGCGGGGACCGCCGGCCCACCCCTCGGGGAGGGCCGGCGGGTCGGAGCCCGGCGGTGTCGCCCGGTCAGCCGCGCAGGCGGAACCGGGCGACGCTGTCGGCGAGTCGCGCGGCCTGGTCGCCGAGCTCCCGCACCGCCACGTCGATCTCCTCGGACGAGGCGACGGCCGACCCCGCCGACGCGCTCGCACCGGACGAGGCGCTCACCGCCGCCTCCGCCACCCGCGCCACCTGACCGGAGATGTCCTCCAGGGCGCCCACCTGCCCCGCCACCTGCGCAACCACCTGGCGGATACGGGAGAACGCGCCCAGGGATCCCTCCAGGACCTCAGCCCCCGACTCGGACGAGCGGGCACCCTCCCCCACGATCTCCACCGCCCGGGCGACCTCCGTGCGGGTCCCGGCCACCAGCGCGCCGATGCGCGCCGCCGCCCCCTGCGCCTGTCCGGCCAGCTCGCCCACCTGCTGGGCCACCACGGCGAACCCCCGGCCGGCATCACCGGCACGCGCCGCCTCGATCGCGGCGTTCAGGGCGAGCATGCGGGTCTGCTCGGCAATGGCGTCCACCTCGCCCACGATGCCGGCGATGTCCGCCGAGCGCACCTCCAGATCCGCGATCGCCGCCGCCGCCTGCGCGGACGCCGCCGCGATGCCCAGCATCACCTCGCGCGTGCGCTCGGCGAACTCCAGGCCCTCGGCCGCCGACCGGTCTGCGTCGGCCGCGGTCTCGCCCGTGGTGCGCACCGCGTCGGTGGTGGCCACCACCAGCTCGCTCTGCCGCTCGGCACCGCCGGAGACCTGCTCCACGGCGGCGCCGATCTCCGCCAGGGCACGCCGCGACTCGCGCACCCCGTCACCGACCCGGTCGGCGCTGCCGGCGACCGCCTCGGCACTCGCCGCCAGGTCCCCCACCAGGCCGCGCAGATCCACCACCATGTCCCGCAGCGACTGTCCCAGCACGTCGCGCTCGGAGCGCACGGCCGGTTCCACGGTCAGGTCACCGTCTGCGACGCGGCGGGCCATCTCCGCGTGATCGCGCAGATACGCGGCGAGCCGGTCGAAGGCCACCACCACCTCACCCACCTCGTCCCGGGATGCGGGGGGCAGCGGCGCCTCCGTGTCGCCGGTGGCGATGCGGGACGCCGCCTCGCGCAGGCCGCGCAACGGGCGCAGCAGGCGCGTCACCAGCAGCAGCACTCCCAGGGCGATCGCCGCAGCGGCGCCCAGCGCCAGCAGCAGCAGCGTGGTGCGAAGGCGCGCCGTCGGCGCGAGGATCTCGTCTCGCGGCGCCACCAGGAGGTACGTCCACCCGGAGTCCCCCACCGGCGCGGCGAACACCACCGCGTCCTCCCCACGTACCGGGTCGCGGGTGACCGCGTGCCGGGCCGCCCCGTCCCTGGCGACCCCGCCCACCAGGTCAACGAGCCGGCGGTCCACGCCCTTCAGGCCCGTCAGGGTCGCCGTCCCGGCACGGATGCCCTTCGGCCCCGCCAGGATCAGTCCGTCTCGGGACACGACCATGGCGTACCCGGTCTCCAGCACACGCGCCTTCGCGACCGCCGCGCCGAGGTCGGCGAGCGACACGTCAACGCCGGCCACCCCCAGCAGCCGCCCGTCACGCCGCACCGGCGCGGTGAACGAGGTCATCACCGTGTCGACCGAATCGTCGAGGTACGGCTCGATCACCGCCGGGCGGCCGGACCGGGCGGACGTCCGGAAGTAGTCCTCGGTCCACTCCGCCGACACGTCGTCGGTGGCCTCAAGCGACAGCTCGCCGCCGGACCGCGCGAAGTACGGGGAGAAACGCCCGCGGGCATCGGCGCCCGGTCCGCCCCGGCGGTCGGCGTCCGCCCCCGGGCCGCGATCGGCCAGGTACACGATCCACACGCCGAACAGCGACGGGTCGGCTTCCGCGGTCGCCCGCAGGCCACCCAGCACGACCTCGCGGTCATCGCCCCGGTACGCGCCCGCGAACGCCGCCACACCGGCGGCGGTGGTCAGCCCGCCCCGCACGTCCTGGGCCAGCTCGGCCGCCTGCGCCCGGGCGAGATTCGCCGACTCGCGCTCGACGGCGGCGCGGTTCGTCGAACCGCTGCTGGTGATCGCCGCGAACGTCATGGCGGCGAGGGCGCCGACCACGAGCGTGGTGACGGCGACGATGAGCTTCGCGCGCAGGCTGCGCGGCACGGGCAGGCGCATCCATGGCCTCCGGGGGAGAGGGTCCGTCCACTATTTGCATCGGCCCCCGGGCGGCCGAGTTGAGCCGGTCTGCTGCCGGCTACCCGCGCTTCATCGCGCGGGCCACCTCGCGGCGGGACTCGCGCTCGATGATCGTCTGGCGCTTGTCGTGCTTGGACTTGCCGCGTCCCAGGCCGATCTCGATCTTCGCGCGGCCCTCGTGGAAGTACAGCCGCAGCGGAACGAGCGTGAGGCCCTTCTCGCTGAGGCGCTGGGCCAGCCGCTCGATCTCCTTCTTGTGGAGCAGCAGCTTGCGCGTGCGGTGCGGGTCGTGGGTGGTGTGGGACGCGTTGGCGTACTCCGGGATGTTGGCGTTCACCAGCCACGCCTCGCCGGATCGCATCACCACGTAGGCGTCGCCGATGGTGGCGCCGTGGTCGCGCATCCCCTTCACCTCGGTGCCCTGCAGCACCAGCCCCGCCTCGAGCCGCTCCAGGATCTCGTACTCGAAATTGGCACGCCGGTTCTGCGCGACATCGCGGAAGCGCTCGTCCTTGGTGCCCTTCTTTGTCTTTCCCGGAGCCATGGGCCGGTCATGTTAGGGCACGCGGGTCAGTGGCCGCGGTATTCGCGTGAGACCTTGCGCCGCGTGCGGGCCCGGTTGAGGAACGCCGGCGTCCGGGAATCCGCCGGAACCAGGCGCGTGCGCCCGCGAAGCGGGTCCACCGAGACCACCCGCACCTCCATCACGTCGCCCACCTTCGCCAGCGTCTTGCCCGACTCGCGCTGCAGCGCGACGCCGGTGGGGTCCAGCACCAGATCCCCGTCGTCCAGGTCGCGGGCGGGCATGTAGCCCTCGAAGGCCGTCCCGAAGGTGATGAACAGGCCGCCGGGGATCACCCCGCTCACCTGCCCCTCGAACACCTCGCCGAAACGGGTCTCGATGAGGCGCCGCTCCAGCAGCAGGGCGCCCATGATCCGGTCGGCGCGGCGCTCGATGTCGGCGGCGTTGCGCTCGGCCATCGAGCTGTCCACCCCCGCGACCTCCAGCTCGTCGCGGTCGGGGCCCGGCTCACCGATCCCCAGCGCGTCCAGCAGCGTGCGGTGCACCAGCAGGTCCGGGTACCGGCGGATCGGCGAGGTGAAGTGCAGGTAGGCCGCGCTGGCGAGCCCCGAGTGGGTCACCGCGGCCGGGGTGTAGTACGCCTGCATCAGCGATCGCAGCACCAGCGACCACATGGCCTCACCGCCGGGATGGCCCTTGGCGCGCTCGGCGGCGATGTGCCGGCCCACCGCGCGTCCGGCCTCCCGCGCCGCCTCGCGCAGCTCCGCCGGCCCCATGGCGCGCTCCGGCAGCGGCGGGGTGGCCACGCCGAGGGTTGCCAGCTGCGCGTACATGCGCTCCACACGCGCCGGATCGGGGTCCGGGTGGTGCCGGAACAGCGTGGCCCGGCCGCGGGCGATGAGGTACCGCGCCACGGCCTCGTTGGCGGCCACCATGCAGTCCTCGACGATGCGGTGCGACTCGGTCTGCTCCTCGCGCTCCACGCCGGTCACGGCCTCCGTGCCCAGCTCGTACACCGCCTCCTCGGAGCCGATCTCCAGCGCCCCGCGGGCCGTCCGGGCGGCGCGCAGGCGGCGGGCGCCCTCGCGCGCGGCGGCGATGGTGGCCTCCATGCCGGCCTCGCCCAGCGGCGCGCCGGCCAGGTGGCGGTCCACGTCCGGGTAGGTGAGCCGGCGCTCCGAGCGGATGACCGACCGGTAGAAGCGGGTGTCGGTGACCTCACCGTCCGGGGCGACCAGCATCTCCACGGTCACCGCCCGGCGGTCCACCTCGGGCCGCAGGCTGCACAGGTCGGTGGACAGCCGGGCCGGCAGCATGGGCTCCACGGTGCCCGGCACGTACACCGAGGTGCCGCGCCGCCACGCCTCGCGGTCGATCTCCCCGCCGGCCACCACGTAGTGGGTCACGTCGGCGATGTGCACCCACAGGCGCACCGCGTCACCCTCGATCGCCGCGGCGATGGCGTCGTCGTGGTCCTTGGCACCCAGCGGGTCGATGGTGACCACGTCCTGCGCGGTGAGATCGTGGCGGCCGGGATCCTGCGTCGGGTCGCCCTCCTCCAGCGCGGCCACCTCGCGCTCCACCGCGCGCGGGAAGCCGCGCCCCATGCCCTCGGAGGCCAGCAGCCCCGCCATGGCCACCGCCGGCGACCGAGAGGGGCCGAACACCTTGATCACCCGCGCGGACCGCCCCCGCACGCTCAGCAGCACCAGGTCGCCCACGCGCGCATCGCCGCGCGTCTTGGCCGACATGGGGATCTCGATGCCGTGCTCGAAGGCCGGCCGCGCGGCGGCGCCGCGGCCGGAGACGACCATCTCGGCGACCACCTCGAGGGTGGGGCCCCCGCGTCCCATCAGCGGGCCGCGGCCGCGCGCAGGGCGCGCTGCAGCGCCTCGTCGACGGGGGTGGCCGGGTCGTCCTTGGCCACGATGTCCGGCTTCAGCCCGTTCTTGCTCACATCGACGCCGTCCGGCGTGAGGTACCGCGCGGTGGTGTACCGGAGCGCCCCGCCGTTGCGCAGCTCACGCGTGGTCTGCACCAGCGCCTTGCCGAAGGTGCGCGTCCCCACCACCACCGCGCGGTCGTTGTCGCGCAGCGCGCCGGAGACGATCTCGCTGGCGCTCGCGCTGTCGCGGTCCACCAGCACCACCATGGGCAGCGTGGTGGCCGGCGTGTCGTCGGTCTTCAGGGTCTCCTGGGAGCGGTGCAGCCCCTTGGTGGTGACCACCGGGGATCCCTTGGCGGCGAACACCCCCACCACGCCCACCGCCTCGTCCACGAGCCCGCCCGGGTCGCCGCGCAGGTCGAACACCAGGGCGGCGGCCTTCTTGGCCTGCAGGTCCTTCACCGCGTCGCGCAGCTGGTCGGATGCGCCCCGGTCGAACTCGGCCAGGCGCACATACCCGATGCGCTTCCCGCCGCTGGTCTCCATGCGGGACGCGACCAGCTGGATCTTGATGCGGGCGCGGGTGAGCTCGACGGTGCGCGCGCCGGCCCCCGGGCGCGCCAGGCGCAGTGTCACCTTCGTGCCCTCGGGCCCACGGACCGCGCGCACCACCTCGTCCAGCGGCTTGCCGGCCACCGCGACGCCGTCCACCGCGGCGATCACGTCGTTCACGCGCACGCCGCCCCGGGACGCCGGGCTGTCCGGGTAGACGCCGGTGACCACGGTGTTCCGGCCGCGGGTGGTGACCTGCATGCCCACGCCGAAGAAGATCCCCTCGGTCTGCCGCTGCAGCGCCGCGTACTGGTCGGGGTCCAGGTAGACGCTGTACGGGTCGTCCAGGGCCTTCACGATGCCGTCCACCGACGCCCGCTCCAGCACGCGCCGGTCGATGCGCGTGTAGTAGCCGTCCTCCAGGAGCCCCAGCACCTCGTCGGCGACCGGCTCACCGGTGTCGCCCTGCAGCACGCCGCGGACATCCGGGGGCAGCCGGTTGATGCCGGTGTCGCGCGGGTGCCCGCCCACCAGCACGCCCGCCGCGAACAGGGCGACCGCGCCGAGGACGGCGCCGATGACGGTGCGCGCCCGGGGGCCGCGACGTGGAGGTGGGGAGATCACAGCGCCCGAAGGATGACGCACGCCGCGGCCGTTCCGCGGCGTGCCGGTCATGCCGTCATCAGACCTTCAGGAACCGCCGCAGCGTGATGCCGCTGCCGAGGGCGCCCACCAGGCCGCCCGCCGCCACCAGGATGAGGCCCAGCCACACGAAGCCGATGGTGGTGGCCTGGTCGCTGGTGAGCGATCCGGTGTTGTTGGCCACGAAGTCGTCCACCACGGCGATCTTGGCGACCCAGATGAGTCCGATCGCCGCCGCGGCGCCCACGATGCCGCAGATGATGCCCTCGATGATGAACGGCCATCGGATGAACCAATTCGTGGCGCCCACCAGGCGCATCACCTCCACCTCGCGCCGCCGGGCGAAGATCGAGAGCCGGATGGTGTTCCCGATCAGCAGCACCGCGGCCACGAGCAGCACCCCGATGAGCGCCACCCCCGCGATCTGGATGACCTTGAGGATCTTCAGGAGCCGCTCGGAGGTCTCCTTGGCGTACGAGATGCCGCCGTCCAGGTCGTCCAGCGCCGGGCTGTCGCGCAGCGCGGCCTCGATGTCCGGGTTGTCGGCCGGGTCGCGCGGCTTCACCTTGTAGGACGCCGGCAGCGGGTTGCTGGGGAGCAGCTCGATGATGTCCGGGTTGTTCAGCCGGCCCTTGAGCTCCTTCAGCGCATCGTCCTTGGAGATGTACGTGTACGACTCCACCAGGCCGTCGCTCTTGAGCTGGGCCAGGCGGTCCGACAGCCCCTGCACCTGCGCGTTGGTCGCGCTGTCGGAGATGAACACGTTCATGTCCAGGCGGTCCTTCTGCTTGTCCACGGTCGACTGGACGTACAGGAAGGACGGGATGACGGCGCCGAGGATGAACACGGCGATCATCACGGTCACGGTGGCGGCCACCGAGATGGCGGCGTTCGAGCGGATCGAACGGATCGCCTCACGGAGGAAGAAGCCGGGTCGAAAGGTTCCGCCCAAGGTCAGGGCTCCACGGTCGCGTAACGGGCCTGGCGCTCGTCGCGCACCACCTTGCCCTTCTCCAGGGCGATCACCCGCATCTGCATCTTGTCGACGAGCTCACGGTCGTGCGTGGCCATGATCACCGTCGTCCCCGTGCGGTTGATCCGGTACAGCAGCTGCATGATCCCGATGGAGGTGTCGGGGTCCAGGTTGCCGGTGGGCTCGTCGGCGATGAGCAGCCGGGGATGGTTCACGAACGCGCGCGCGATGGACACGCGCTGCTGCTCGCCACCGGACAGCTCGTTCGGCAGGCGCTCCGACTTGTCGGACAGGCCCACCAGGCTGAGGATCTCCGGCACCTTGCGGCGGATCGACCGGGGGTTGTCACCGGTGACCTCAAGCGCGTAGCCCACGTTCTCGTACACCGTGCGGTTCGGCAGGAGCTTGAAGTCCTGGAACACGCAGCCGATGCCGCGCCGCAGGTACGGCACCTTGCTGCGGCGCATGCGCCCCAGGTCGCGGCCGCCCACGATGACGCGGCCCGCGGAGGGCTCCATCTCGCGGTTGAGCAGCCGGATGAAGGTGGACTTGCCGGACCCCGAGGCACCGACGAGGAACACGAACTCGCCGGCGTCGATGGTCAGCGACACGCCGTCCAGGCCCACCGCGTCCTTGCCGTAGCGCTTCTCGACGTTCTCGAAGACGACCATCGGGCCGTCGCCACCGCGGAGGAGGCTGCGCCGGTCGATGCGGCGCTCGGCGTCACGTGACCGCCGGGCTGATCTCCCGGCGGCCTGTGCCGCCTGCTGATCGGCGGCGCTGTCGGTGCTCATGGCTTCGACCTTGGGCCGGGGCGGCGCGTGGGCCGCCGGGTTGTGGAACCGCACTGCGTGGTTCTCGGGTGCTTCGGCACGCGGGGGTGCGGCCGTGAAGCGCGGGAAGGCTACTGCGCCCGCCGCCGCGATGTCAACGTGCCAAAACCCCTGGAAACGCCGAGAAACACCGTCGAATGGATTGGGACATGTTCGCGCACTCCCGGGAAACTCCTTGCAAACAGGTTCTGTAACCGCTTAGGTAGTTACCATGTCGCGTCCCAGGATCCCTTTGGCGAAGGACCTTCCGGAGGAATTGGAGGTTCCGCTGCGCACCGGGCGCGACTGGTGGTACTGGACCGCCGGCCGTCCCGCGCTGGACCTGGTGAACACCCTGCGCGAGCGCTGGCGCCGCCGCGTGGAGTGTCTGTGTGGACCGGACGACGTGGCCGAGTGGCTCCGGCGGGCCGGACTGCTGGCGATGCCGGTCCCCGTGGCGCCCGAGCTGGTGGAGGCGGCCCGTGAGCTGCGGGAGGCCATCGACGCGGGCGTCCGCGCGGCCGTGGCCGGCGCCCCCACCCCGCCGGAGGCCGTGGCGGTCATCGACCGCTGGGTCGCGATGAGCGCGCCCCCGGCGCTGACCCTCGTGGACGGCGTGCCGGTGCTGGGCTCCCGCGACGCGGACGATCCGGTGCGGGCGGCGCTCGCGGGGGTCGCCCTCGACGCGGCCCGCATGCTCGGCACGGGCGAGCGCGACCGCATCCGCGTGTGCGACGCCCCGGACTGCAGCGCACGCTTCTACGACGGCTCCCCGGCGGGGCGCCGCAGGTGGTGCTCGATGGCCGCATGCGGCAACCGCGCCAAGGTGCGGTCACATCGCGCCCGGCGGACCGCTCCGCCCCGAACAGGAGGACAGGCAGATGGCGTATCGCGTCCTTGACGCCGGCGACCAGCACTGGCGCCGCTCGAACCAGATGGGCGTGCTCAACACCGACCTGGCCCGCCAGCTGGGCGCGGCCACCCTCGGCGCGCGCCTGTGGCGCATCGAGCCCGGGCAGGCGTCCACCAAGCACCGCCACCGCGACACCCACGAGCTGTACGTGGTCCTGGAGGGCACGGGCCGCATGCGCGTGGGCGACGAGGTGCTCACGCTCCCCCCGATGAGCGCGGTCCACGTGGAGCCGGACGACGTCCGCCAGCCCTTCAACGACACCGGCGAGGACCAGCTGTGGCTGGTGGTGGGCGCGCCGAACGAGTCGGCCAACACGCTGGAGATGACCGCCGAGCAGCTCGCCTTCCACTACCCCGACGGCCCCAAGGCCCTCCCGCCCGAGCTGGGCGGCTGATCCGGCGCGCCCTGGGGCCAAGACCGGGGCGGTCAGGTGGGACCGGCGGCCAACTCGGCCGCTCCCCGCCGCGCCATAGGCTCCGCCCCGGTGCCGACCCCCACCGCTGACGTCTCCACGCGCCGCCCACCGGCGATGGTCGCCCCGCTGCTGCTCGCGCCCCTGCTGGGCCTCGCGGCGCTGCTGGCATGGCCGTCGCTGGACGGGCGTTGGGAGCACCATCCCTCCCACCTGTGGATCGTGCTGGCGGCCGCCGGCATCACCGGCGGCCTGGCCTACGCCATCGGGACGGCCGCCGAGCGGCGCTCGGACCCGCGTGTGGCGCTGCTGGCGCTGGCGTTCCTGGTGTGCGGGTGCTTCCTGGGCCTGCACGCCCTGGCGACACCGACGACGCTGCTGGAGACGGCGACCGCGGGCTTCGTGGTCGCCACGCCCGTGGGCCTCGTGGCCGCCGGTGCGTTCGCGGCCGCGTCCGCGCTGGTCCCCGACCACGGCGGCCCGCGCGCGATGCGCCTGGTGGGGCCGCTGCGGATGGGCGTGCTGGCGGTCACCGCCGTGTGGGCCGTCCTGGCGCTCGGGGGCGTGCCGCCCCTGGGCGCCGGAGCGGTGCCGGACCGCGGGTCGGCGCCGTCGGTGGCGCTCGCCCTGGTGGGGCTGGCCGGGTACGCGATCGCCATCGCGCGGTACGCGGCGCTGCTGCGGCGCCGGCCGGGCCGGCTCACGCTCGCCACCGTGGTCGCGCTGAGCCTGCTGGCCGAGGCGACCCTCGCCACGGCGCTGAGCCCCGCCTGGCATCTCACCTGGTGGGGCTGGCACGTGCTCATCCTCGCCGCCACCGGCCTGCTCGCCTGGGCCGCCCACCGGGAGTGGCACGAGGAGCGCTTCGGCGACCTCTACCTGGCCGGCACCGCCGCCGGGGAGCGCGACCTGAGCGTGCTGTTCGCGGACCTGGAGGGCTTCACCCGGTTCGCCGAGCGCAGCAGGCCCGCCGAGGTCTCGGCGATGCTGAACCGGTACCTGGAGGTGGCGGTGCCCGCCGTCACCGCCCATGGCGGCGTGGTGGACCGCCTGATGGGCGACGCGCTGATGGCCACCTTCAACCGGGCGGGCGACCGGCCGGACCACGCCGGCGACGCGCTGCGCGCGGCGGTCGCGCTGCAGGAGGCGACCGCGGCCGTGGCCGCCGCCAACCCCGGCTGGCCCCGGTTCCGGGTGGGGCTGAACACCGGTACCGCGCTGGTGTGCATCCTGGGCGTGGCCGGCGGGCGCACCCACACGGTGGTGGGCGACACCGTGAACGTCGCCGCCCGGCTGGAGGGCCTGGCACCGTCCGGCGGCATCGCCCTGAGCCCCGAGACCGCGCGCCGGGCCGGCGCCGTCACACGGCCACTGGGGCGCGTCGCGCTGAAGGGCCGCGACGGTGAGGTAGAGGCGCTGTTGCTGCTGGAGCCCCCGCGGGAGCCCGGCGGCTAGACCGTCGCGGCCTTCGCCCGGCGCTCCAGCTCGGCACGGATGAACCCGTCCAGGTCGCCGTCCAGCACCGCCTGCGCGTTGCCGACCTCGTGGCCGGTGCGCAGGTCCTTCACCATCGTGTACGGGTGGATGACGTAGCTGCGGATCTGGCTGCCGAACCCGATCGTCATGTTGTCGCCGCGGGCGCGGGCCGCCTCCTCCTCACGCCGCTCGTACTCGCGCTGCACCAGGCGGGACCGCAGCATCGACATGGCGGTGGCCCGGTTCTGCATCTGCGACCGCTCGTTCTGGCACTGCACCACGATGCCGGTGGGCAGGTGCGTGATGCGGATCGCGGACTCGGTCTTGTTGACGTGCTGGCCGCCCGCCCCGGAGGACCGGTAGGTGTCGACGCGCAGGTCCTTGTCGTCGATCTCCACCACGAAGTCGTCGGAGACCAGGGGCGTCACCTCGACCGCAGCGAACGAGGTCTGCCGGCGGTGCGCCGAGTCGAACGGCGAGAGGCGCACCAGGCGGTGCACGCCGCGCTCCGCCGACAGCAGCCCGAACGCCGAGGGCCCGGTGACCGTGAAGGTCACGCTCTTGAGGCCGGCCTCGTTGCCGTCCTGGGACTCCTTGACATCGGCCGTGAAGCCGCGCGACTCGGCCCAGCGCAGGTACATGCGCAGCAGCATCTCGGTCCAGTCCTGCGCATCGGTGCCCCCCTCGCCCGCGTTGATCGACACGATGGCGTCGCCCGCGTCGTGCTCGCCGGAGAACAGGCGGGCCTCCTCCAGGCGCTCCATCAGGGCCTCGGCGCGCACGAGCCCGTCGGCGATCTCAGCCACGAACTCGGGGTCGTCGCCCTCGCCACCCTCCTTCGCCACCGCGATGAGGTCCGCGAAGTCGGAGACCTCCTGGTCGAGGCTCAGGTAGGTGGACAGCTTGTCGCGCACCGCCGCGTGCTCCGCGCTGATCCGCGAGGCGTTCTGGTTGTCGTCCCAGAACCCGGGCGCCTGCATCGCGTCCTCGAGCTCGCCCAGGCGCACGCCGAGCGTGTCGGGGTCGACGTAGGCGTGCAGGGCGTCCACCCGCTCGCGCATGCGGGCGGTCTGCTGGGCGAGTGCGTCCAGATCCGGCGGCGTCATCCCCTGAAGGCTACGCGTTGGCCCCGTGGCACTTCTTGTACTTCAGCCCGGACCCGCACGGGCACGGGTCGTTGCGGCCCACACGGTCCTCCTCGGCCACCACGCGCTGCTCGACCGCGACCGGGGAGCCGCCGTCGTCCTCGTCCTCGAAGTCCAGGCCGTCGTCGGCGGCGGCCTGCTGCTCGAGGGCCCGGAAGCCCTGCACGGGCTCGTCCTGGTAGGTGTAGTCCACCTCGGCCGGGGCCGTGGGCGCCAGCTCCGGCGACGGGGCCGCCTGGACGTGGAACATGTACCGCACGAAGTCGTTGCGGATGAGCGACATCGTCTCGTCGAACATCTCGTGGCCCTCGAGCCGGTACTCCGACAGCGGGTCCTTCTGGCCGAGCGCGCGCAGGTGGATGCCCTCGCGCAGGTAGTCCATGGAGTACAGGTGCTCGCGCCAGTGGACGTCCACCAGCTGGAGCAGCACGTACCGCTCCCACTCGCGCATGTTCTCGGTGCCGAGCGTCTGCTCCTGGCGCTCGTAGGCCTCGATCGCGTCGTCCTCGAGGCGGTTCAGGAAGTCCTCGCGGGTGTACGGGTTCTGCATGTCCGTGAGCGGCAGGTCCTGCGGCCCGAAGGAGATCGGGTAGTAGGAGCGCAGCGACGTGAACAGGGCGTCCAGATCCCAGTCGGCGGGCAGCGAGTTGTCGTCGTCGCCCGAGTACTCGTCCACCAGCTCGACCAGCACCTCGGCGATCCAGTCCTTGGCCTGCTCCTGCAGGTCCTCGCCCTCCAGCACCCGGCGGCGCTCGCGGTAGATGACCTCGCGCTGCTTGTTGAGGACGTCGTCGTACTCCAGCACCCGCTTGCGGATGTTGAAGTTCATCTCCTCGACCTTCTTCTGCGCGCCCTCGATCGTCTTGGTGAGCATCTTGCTCTCGATCGGGAGGTCGTCCCCGGGGCCCAGCTTGTCGAGGATGCGGAAGATCCGGTCGCCGGCGAACACGCGGATGAGGTCGTCCTCGGCGGACAGGTAGAACCGCGACGCGCCGGGGTCGCCCTGACGGCCGGAACGACCGCGGAGCTGGTTGTCGATGCGGCGGCTCTCGTGGCGCTCGGTGCCCACCACGTACAGGCCGCCCAGGTCGGCGACGCCGTCGCCCAGCTTGATGTCGACGCCACGGCCGGCCATGTTGGTGGCGATGGTGACGGCGCCCTTCTGGCCGGCGTCCTTGATGATCTCGGCCTCGCGCTCGTGGTGCTTGGCGTTCAGCACGTTGTGCGGGATGCCGGCCTTGGTGAGATGGTTGGACAGCTGCTCGGAGATCTCGACCGAGATGGTGCCCACGAGGACCGGCTGGCCGCGCTCGTGCGCCTTCCCGATGTCCTCGGCCACGGCGCGGAACTTCGCGTCCTTGGTCTTGAAGATGTAGTCCTGCTCGTCCTTGCGGGCGGTCGGCCGGTGCGTGGGCACGCTCACCACGTCGGCCTCGTAGATCTTCGCGAACTCGTTCGCCTCGGTGGAGGCGGTGCCCGTCATGCCCGAGAGCTTCTCGTACATGCGGAAGTAGTTCTGGAGGGTGATCGTGGCGAGGGTCTGGTTCTCCTCGCGGATCTTCTGGCCCTCCTTCGCCTCGATGGCCTGGTGCAGGCCCTCCGAGTAGCGGCGGCCCTCCAGGACACGGCCTGTGAACTCGTCCACGATGAGCACCTC
>LNFL01000142.1 GCA_001464275.1 Actinobacteria bacterium Ga0077560
GCATGCGCGCCGCGGTTCCACTCCTCGGAGCTCCCGGCCATGGTCCACGGCCCGGTGCTCTCGGCCGTGGCGCCCTCCGGCCGCAGCGCGGCCCCGCAACTGCTGCAGAAACGGTGCGCCTCACTCTGGACGGCCCCGCATTCGGCGCACCGCATCGGCTCGTGCTCCCGTCAGCCCTCGAGGCGGCCGATGTCGGGGATCCGCCCGGCCAGGATGTTGGCGAGCTGGTCGAGGTCGAGGACCGACAGCTCCCCTTCGTCCTTCGCGGACAGCCGCCGGACCAGCTCACCCCGGAGGATGTCGATGCGCCCGTGCAGCGCGCGCCGCTGCATCGAGAGCTCCATCTCACGCTCCTTCAGTTCCCCGATCAGCGCCTTCAGCTCGGCATCCGACAGGGAGCCCAGCTCGGGCAGGGGTTCCAGCTCCATGAACACGAGTCCTTTTCGGGTTGCGTGAGAGGCCCAGCATAGCCCAGCCGCCGGAAACCCTCATGCAGGGGTCGAGGGCGCGTCCCCGCGAAGCTGCCGCGAGGCGATTCTGGCGTAGTTCCCGAAGGCCACGATCGAGAGCACAACGCCCGCCCAGAACATGACGTCGATCCAGGTCGCGGTGCTCAGCAGCGCCAGCGCGATGGCCGCCATCACCAGCGACGAGCTGGTCTTGCCGAGCATGTCGACGCGCAGGTCGAGGCCGCTGCGCCGGAAGGCCACCACCGCCCCGACGGTCGCCACGTCGCGCACCAGCACGATCAGCGGGCCCGCCGGGTGCATCCGGTCGAGCACGATGAGCCCCACCAGACCCACGGCCACCAGCATGCGGTCGGCGAAGGGGTCCGCGAGCCGCCCGAAGGTGGTCTCGGCATGCAGGGCCCGGGCCAGCTTGCCGTCGATGAAGTCGGTGATCGCCACGCCCGCGAACAGCCACGCCGCCGTGGCGGACGTTGGGCCCTCGGCGGCCAGCAGCACCCACGCCAGCAGCGGCAGGGCGGCCAGGCGCCCCACCGTGAGCGCGTTCGGGAGCCAGCGCAGCGGATGCGGTCGGGACGCCGGGTCCCCGGGCTGCGCGGTGCTCGTCACGCCGCCGATCCTACCGGCGGGTCAGGGGACCTCGTGCCCGCTGCTCGCCTCCCACACCCGGTACCAGTCCTCGGCCTCGAGCGTGACCTCCAGCGCCCGCACGGCCTCGGCGAGCCCCTCGGCGCGCAGCGACCCGGTCACCGGCAGCGGCCCCGACGGGTGCCGCAGGATCCAGGCGTGGGCCATCGTGGCCGCCGTGACCCCGCGCTCGGCGCCCAGCGCGTCCAGCACCTCCCGCACGCGGGCGGCCCGGGGATCGCCGGGGGTGAACAGCCGGCCGCCGCCGAGCGGCGACCAGGCCATGGGCCGGATCCCGAGGTCGAGGCACTGGTCGAGGGTCCCGTCGGCCAGCGCGTCCAGGCACAGCGGGGAGAGCTCCACCTGGTTGGTCACCAGCGGGAACCGCCGGTGCAGCAGCGCCAGCTGCGACGGCGCGTGGTTGGACACCCCGAAGTGCCGCACCTTCCCGGCGTCCCGCAGCTCCCGGAACGCGCCGGCCACCTCGTCGGGATCCATCAGGGCATCCGGCCGGTGGATGAGCAGCAGGTCGAGATGGCCGCAGCGCAGGGCGCGCAGGGAGGCGTCCACCGAGGCGACCAGGTGGTCCCGCGAGGTGTCGTACGACTTCACCCGGTGCGCGGGCCGTGCGGGGTCCACCAGCCGGATCCCGCACTTGCCGACCACCTGCATCCGGTCACGCAGGGCCGGGGCCGCCGCGAGGACCTCCCCGAACAGCCCCTCGACCGCGTACCCGCCGTAGATGTCGGCGTGGTCGAAGGCCGTGATCTCCAGATCCAGGCACGTCTCGACCCACCGGCGGCGCCCGGCGGGGCCCAGGTCGCGATCGGCGAGGCGCCAGGCGCCGGCCACGATGCGCGAGAGCTCGGGGCCGCCGGGGGCGAGCGTGACCTGCGGGACCGTCATCTGCATGACCTCCGAAACGCGAAGGGCCCGCCGGAGCGGGCCCTTCGTCGATCGGGGCGAGAGGATTTGAACCTCCGACCGCCCGGCCCCCAGCCGGGTGCGCTACCAGACTGCGCCACGCCCCGCGGTCCGCCTCAGGCTACCACGCTCAGAGGGTGTCCCACAGCGCGCGGATGGCGCCGGCGGCCCCGTCGAGCGGCACGTCGCGCCGTTCCCGGCCCTTCCGGACCTGGACCTCGAGCGGTCCGTCCGGCAGCGTGCGCTTGCCGATCGTGACGCGCAGCGGGCAGCCCAGCAGCTCGGCCTCCACGAACTTCTCGCCGGGCTTGGTGCCCGGGCGGTCGTCGAGCAGCACCTCGAGCCCGAGGTCCGTGAGCTCGGTGAACAGCCGCTCGGCCAGCTCGCCCTGCGGGCTGTCGCCGTCGCCCACCAGCACCATGTGCACGTCGAACGGGGCGAGCGCCTTGGGCCACACGATCCCGGACTCGTCGTTGCCCTGCTCGATGGCCGCGGCCAGCACCCGCGCCGGGCCGATGCCGTAGCTGCCCATGACGACCGGGCGCTCCTTGCCCTCATGGTCCAGGTACGTCGCGCCGAGCGGGACCGAGTACTTGGTGCCGAGCTTGAAGATGTTCCCGATCTCGATGACCGGCTCCAGCATGAGCGCCTCACCCGAGACCGGGCAGCCCTCGCCCTCCAGCACCTCGCGGATGTCGGCGATCTCCGCCTGGAAGTCGCGGCCCAGCACGACGCCGCGCAGGTGGACCCCGTCGCGGTTCGCCCCGGTCACGTAGTGGCCGCGGGCGATGGTCGGGTCGGCGACGATCCGCACGCCCTCCAGGCCCACCGGGCCAAGCGAACCGGGCGACGCGCCGAACCAGCCGGCGATCTCGTCGGGCTGGGCGGGACGGTGGCGTCCCACGATGTGGGCGAGCTTCTTCTCGTGCAGGGC
>LNFL01000143.1 GCA_001464275.1 Actinobacteria bacterium Ga0077560
GACCGGGAGATCTCCATCTCCTCCAGGTCGAAGCCCAGGGCGTTGAGGGTCCGCAGCCGCCGGGTGATGCGGTAGGTGTCCCCGGCGGGGAACACCTCCTCCTCGGTCACCTGCGCCCACAGCGCCGTGTAGCGGCTCTCGATCTGCGCGGCGGTCTCGTGCGGGTCGGCCTCCGGGGGAAGGCTGCCCTCCTCGCGCAGCTCGCCCAGGTCGCGGGCGATGTTGGCGCGGGCGATCGCCACGTCGCCGGTGCGCTCGCGGTTGGCCAGCTCGGCGTGCAGCTCCCCGGTCTCGGTGTCCACCACGTAGGCCGTCAGCGCGCCGGCATCCCGGCGGAACAGGGTGTTGGCCAGCGAGCAGTCACCCCAGACGAACCCGGCCAGGTGCAGCCGCACCAGCAGCCCCGCCAGGGCGTCCAGGATGCGCTCGCGCAGGTGCGGGACGTGGCCCTCGGCCAGCAGCACGCGGTAGGTGAGCGAGAAGTCCAGGTGCCGGGTGATGAGGATGCCGTCCACGCTCGCGCCGCGGCGGTCCACGACGCCCACCGGCGTCACGGCCGGCAGCCCGGCGCCCACCAGGTGGCGCAGCAGGCGGTACTCGCGGTGGGCGAGGTAGGCGGGCATCTCCTTCAGCGCGTACAGCGAGCCGCTGTAGTCGCAGAAGCGCACCACGTGGCGGTGCGTGCCCTGCGGGATGTCCACCAGCCGCGGCAGGCGCCATTCGGCCAGCGGCTCCTGGAGGGGCAGGTCGAGGAAGTCCGGGTGCTCGCCGGGGGCGGCGATCGACAGCCGGGCGCTCATCGTCGGGGGACGGGCCATGGCCGCGGATCGTCGCAGTCCCGGGCTCCGCGCAACAGCGGGAGCTGGATTCAGGTTCCCGCGGTCAGGTGCGGGCGGCGGTCAGCCGGGCCGCTCGCGCGCGGCGAGGGCCTCCTCCAGGCGGGCCAGGGCGGCGTGGACGTCCCGCAGCGCGCCGCGCACGTCGTGCAGGTCACCGCCCATGTCGCCCACCGCCAGGCGCACCGCGGCGACCTCCCGGGCCAGGTACTCCGCCTCGGTCTGGGTGCGGTCGGCGATCTGCCGGTCCCGCTCGGAGTTCAGCCGGTCGCGCTCGGCCTGCCGGGTCTGCGCCAGCAGGATCAGCGGCGCGGCGTACGCGGCCTGCAGCGACAGGGCCAGGGTGAGCAGGATGAACGGGTACTCGTCGAACCGCAGCGAGCCGAACCCGGCGTTCACCAGGATCCACACGATCACCAGGATGGTCTGGAACACCAGGAAGCGGGCGGTGCCGATGAGGCGGGCCACGCCCTCCGAGAACCGGCCAAAGGCCTCCGGGTCGTAGTGGGGCTGCAGCTTCATGCTGCGGCGCGGCGCCGAGATGCTGCGGCGGCGCAGGCGAAGGGCCAGCGGGATGTTCACTCGTCCTCCTCGGCCATCGCGGTGTCACGCGCCGACCGCCAGCCCTTGGGGAGCATGGTGTCCAGCACGTCGTCCACGCTCACGGCGCCCAGCAGCCGGCCGGTGCCGTCGCACACCGGTGCCGCCAGCAGGTTCTCGGCGGCCAGGTGCTCGGCCACCACCATCACCGGCGCGTCCGGGTGCAGCGGGTCCGGGGCGTTGGGGTCGACGCAGCTCGCCGCCAGCGACGACGGGGGCTCGCGCAGCAGCCGCTGGAAGTGGGCGGTTCCGAGCAGCGGCCCGGTGGGCGTCTCGGTGGGGGGCCGCACCACGTACACCTGCGCGGCCAGGGACGGCGGCAGCTCGCGGCGTCGCAGCCGGGCGAGCGCCTCGGCCACCGTCGCGTTCGGGGGCAGGACCACCGGCTCGGGGTTCATGAGGCCGCCGGCGGTGTCCGGCCGGTAGGCCAGCAGCCGCCGCACCGGGGCGGCCTCCTCGGGCTCCATCGCGGCCAGCAGGTCGGCGCGCTCGAGGTCGGAGATCTCGCCCAGCAGGTCGGCCGCGTCGTCGGGGCTCATCGCGTCCAGCAGATGGCCGGCGCGCTCGCGGCCCAGCCGCCGCAGCATCCGGGCCTGCAGGTCCTCCGGCAGCTCCTCCAGCACGTCCGCGGCACGCTCGTCGTCGAGGGCGGCGAGCAGCTCCACCGCGTCGGGCTCGTCGAGCCCCAGCAGCGTCGACGCGACCTCCGCCGGGCGCATCTGGGCCAGTGCCGCCGCGCGCGCCATGGCGTCGGGCGCCGTGGTGCCCAGCCCGCTGATCTCGTCCCAGTCCACCACCCGGTGGTCGCGCCGCAGGCGCGCGCCGGCCGGCACCACGTCGGCGCTCACCAGGGACCAGCCGGATCCGTCGGGCGTGCGGGCCACCCCCACGTCGTTCACGCGCACCCGCTCACCGGCCGGGCTGAGGGTGCCCACGCGGTCCAGCAGCTCGCCCAGCACCAGCACCTCGCCGGGCCGCCGCTCGAACCGCCGCAGGCTCACCCGGGCGCTGGACAGGCGCGCGCCGTGGTCGTCCAGCGCCTCCAGGCGTCCGGCCGAGACGAAGATCGGCCGGCGCCGCACGCGCACCACCACGCCCAGGACCGGCGCGCCCGGCAGCCCGGGCGCGGCGACCAGGTCCGCGAGCCGGCCCACGCGCTCGCCCGCCGGGTCGAGCACCGCGAGGCCGGCCAGACGTGACGCGAACACCGGAACGGGGGGACGGCCCATGTGGTCAAGGTATCCACTCGTCCGGACCGCACCCTCAAGGTTGCGAGGGGCCGTTCCGACAAGGGGAGAGCCGGCCGGATGAATGCCTGCGTTGCACCCCGGGGACGGATCCCCGCGTCCACTCCAAGCCTCACCGACCACGAGGTGAACCGAGGATGCACGCCGATCCCCGCCTTGAGACCGATTCCGCCCGTCCGGACGAGCTCGTCCTGATGCTGTTCGAGGGCGCCGCGCGATTCGGTCGTCAGGCAGTCGCCGCGTTCGACGCGGGCAGGGACGACGCACAGGTGAATGTGGACCGGGTCCGGGCGATTCTGCAGGAACTCGACCGCAACCTGGATCGCCGGGCCGGCACGATCGGCCGTCACCTGGGCGCGATCTACGACTACCTGCTCCGGCGGCTCGCCGGCCCCGAGGTGGGCCGCGACGCCATGTCCGAGGTGGTCTCCGACATCGAGACCCTCGCCCAGACCTGGTCCGTGCTCGTCGAGCGGCGCGACGCCGAACTCGCCGCCGCCTAGGCCCACCACAAGGAACGACGGGAACACGATGGCAGTCACGAGACTCACCCCGGAGGACGTCGTCGCTTCGATCGCGGAGCTCCCGCCGATGCCCGCGAGCATCAGCGAGGTCATCTCCGCGTGCGACGACCAGGACATGACCGTGGGGCAGCTGTCGCAGGTGGTCCTGCGCGACCAGAGCCTGACCGCGAACATCCTGAAGCTCGCGAACAGCGCGTTCTACGGACATGCCCGCCGGGTCACGACCGTGACCGAGGCCGTGGTGCTCCTGGGCTTCTCGGCCATCAAGAGCCTCGCGATCTCCAGCCACACGGCGCGGCTGCTCAACCGCTCCCTGCCGGGCTACGGCCTGCAGGCCGGCGAGCTGTGGCACCACTCGATGTGCGTGGCGTTCACCGCCCGCCGCGTCGCGGTGGAGGTCCACCTGGCGCCGGTGGAGGAGGCGTTCGTCGCCGGCCTGCTGCTGGACATCGGCAAGACCGTCCTCTCCAGCCACCTGGAGGGCGCCTTCGGCGAGGTCATGCGGGTCGCGGCCGAGCGTCACGCGCCGTTCCACCACATCGAGGCCGAGCTGCTGGGCTTCGACCACGCCGAGCTGGGCGCGCGGATCGCCGCCAAGTGGAGCTTCCCGCCGGAGCTGGAGGAGGCCATCCGCTTCCACCACGACCCGGCCCAGGCGACGCTCAAGCCCATGCTCTCGCACGTGGTCCACGTCTCGGACGTGGCCTGCACGATGCTCGGGCAGGGCATCGGCGGCGACGGCCTCGCGTACGAGGTCTGCCCGGAATCCCTCGAGGCGCTCGCGTTCGACCAGGCGCGCATGATGCGGCTGATGGACGAGATCGCACCCATGATGGATTCCGGCGCGTTCGGGATCGACTGAGGCCAGGGAGGGCTCGTGTTCAACGACATCACCACCGTCACGCTCACCGCCGCGATGCGCGGCGCGACCATGCGCCAGACGGCGCTCGCGCAGAACATCGCGAACGCCGACACGCCCGGCTACAAGCGCATCGACGTGAACTTCGAGGGCGCGCTCGCGAAGGCGCTCGAGACCGACCGGGAGGCGCTCGCCGCCGCCCGGGACATCGCTCGTCCCACCGGGTTCTCCTCCGCGCGTGAGCGCGCGCTGGACCAGGTGCGGCCCGAGATCGTCCGCGACGGCACCACCACGGTGCGCGTGGACGGCAGCAACGTGGACCCGGACAACGAGATGTCCGAGCTCGCCGCGAACCAGCTGGCCTACAACACGGTGACCGCGCTGCTGGACTCGCGGTTTACGCAGATGCGCTCCGTGATCATGGGCCGCTAGGTCCGCGGACACCCAGGGACAGGGAGACACGCAGATGGGGATGTACCCGGCACTCGGGATCAGCGCCACGGGCCTCGCGGCCCAGCGGCTGCGCATGGACGTCATCGCGAACAACCTCGCGAACGTGGACAGCACCACGGGCGTGGGGGAGGCGTACCGCCGCAAGGTGGTCGTCATGGGCGAGGCGCCCGGCGGCATGCAGTTCCGCATTCCGCGACCCACGGGGGACGCGTCCGCGGGCGCGGCCGGCGACCTCCACGGCGTGGACGTCCAGGCGATCGCCGAGGACCAGACCGCCCTGCGGCGGGTCTACGAGCCCGGCAACCCGCTGGCCGACCAGTTCGGCTACGTCACCAAGCCCAACGTGAACCCGGTCACCGAGATGGTGGACATGGTCGCGGCCAGCCGCTCCTACCAGAGCAACGTGACCGCGTACGAGGCCACCAAGAACATGGCCAAGGAAGCCCTGAGGCTGCTCCGGTGATCACTCCAATCTCGGACATCGGATCCATCGGCGGCGTCAGCGCGTCGATGCTCGCGCAGATCGCCGCCGCGCAGATGCCGGCGCCGATGGCGCCCCTGCAGGCCCCGTCGCTCGACGGGAACGCCTCCACGACCCCGGCCACCGGCGGCTTCGGCACGCTCCTGGCGCGTGCCGTCAACGGCCTGTCCGACCAGGTGAACTCGGCCGACCGCATGCAGCAGCTCGCGGCGACCGGCCAGCTGTCGGACCCCCAGATGGCCATCGTGGAGACGACCAAGGCGGAGCTGTCGCTCAGCACGGCGATCCAGGTCCGTAACAAGCTCGTGGAGGGCTGGCAGGAGCTCTCCCGTATGTCGGTCTGATCGGGGTCTGATCCGTGGGCGCACTCGGCAAGGCAACGTCGTTCTGGTCTGGGCTCTCGGGCCCGGGCCGGCGACTCATCATCGGGGCGGCGGTCATCTTCGCCGTGGGCCTCTTCCTGCTCATGCGCCTGTCGGGTGCCACCGACTACGCGACCCTCGCGACGACCCAGACCACCGCGGACGCCGCGGCGATCACCCAGGAGCTCAACGCCCAGGGGATCCCGTTCCGCACCCGCGACGGCGGCACCACCATCCAGGTGCCCGCCGGTCAGCTCGACCAGGCCCGGCTCGGCCTCGCCTCCAGCAACCTGCTGGCGGGCGGCGGCGCGACGGTCGGCATGGAGATCTTCGACAAGCAGGGCTGGGGCGCCACCGACTTCACCCAGCGCGTGAACCTCACACGGGCCATGGAGGGGGAGCTGTCGCGCACCATCGGCAAGCTCGACCAGGTCCAGAGCGCCAGCGTGAAGCTCGCGGTGCCCAGTGAGCGGCTGTTCACCGACAACCAGAAGCCCACCACGGCCAGCGTGCTGCTCACCCTCGTCCCGGGTGCGACCCTGGACGCCGGCCAGGTCACGGGCGTGAGCCGCCTGGTGGCGATGGCGGTGCCGGGCCTGGACGCCAAGAACGTCACGATCACCGACACGCAGGGGAACATCCTCAACGGCGGTGACGACAGCGCCACGGCGGCGGCGAACTCCCGCCTGGCCGTGGAGTCCGAGTACGAGCGCACCACCCAGGCCAAGCTGGACGGCATGCTCGCCGCCATCCTGGGCCCGGGCAAGGCCGTCGTCGCGGTGGACGCGACCCTGGACCTGGACAAGACCTCCAGCGTCACCGAGGAGTACGACCCGCGGAAGGAAGGCGGGGTCGAGCTCGAGACGGACACCACCACCGAGAAGCTCGACCAGAAGGGCGGCGGGACCGCCGGCGCCGTGGGCGCCTCGCCCAACAGCCCGGGGAACACCTTCCCGGCGACCACGGGCTCCAACGGCACCACCAACTACACCAAGGGCTCGACCCGCAGCCAGAACGGCGTGGACCGCGTGGTCACCAACCGCGAGGTCGCCGGCGGGACGCTGATCAAGCAGTCGGTGTCGGTCCAGGTGTCCGACGAGATCGCGGCCGGCGACGTGCAGAAGATCCAGGCCGCGGTCGAGGCCGCGGTTGGCTACGACCAGGCGCGAGGAGACAACGTGACGGTCGCCTCCATCGCCTTCGCAAAGGACGCCCTCGCCACCAAGAACGCCGCGGGCACCGAGACCACGGCCACCGCCCCGAGCATGGACATCATGGGCATCGCCAAGACGGCGGCCGCCGCGATCGGCCTGCTGATGATCCTCATGATGGCCCGCAAGTCGCTCAAGCGGCGCCAGACCGAGCTGGAGAAGGCCCTGCCCGAGCTGCTGTCCCGCGGGCCGGTCCCGGTGGGCGAGCTCGCCGCCGTCGCCGCCGCCCCGCGCCGCCTGGAGGGGGAGACCAAGACCCCGGTGGAGCGGCAGATGGAGGACCTGGCGCTGCGCAAGCCCGACGACATGGCCAAGCTCATGCGCTCCTGGCTGATCGAGCGCAGGTAGCACCGTGGCCCCGCTTCCCGCCGACACCAAGCTCACCGGCCGCCAGAAGGTCGCGATCGTCATCATCGCCCTGGGCCCCAAGGCCGGCGCCGAGGTGTTCAAGCACCTCAAGCCCGAGGAGATGGACGAGCTCACCCTCGAGATCGCGGCCCTCGGGCCCATCTCGTCCGAGCTCAAGCAAAAGGTGCTCAACGAGTTCTACGAGACCGCCGTCGCGCAGAACTACCTCACCGAGGGCGGCCTGGCCTACGCCCGGTCGGTGCTCGAGCAGGCGCTGGGATCGGAGCGCGCGAACGAGGTGCTGGAGCGCCTCGCCGCCGCCATCCAGGTGTCGCCGTTCGAGTTCCTGCGCCGCACCGACGCCTCGCAGATCCTGAACGTGGTCTCCAACGAGCACCCCCAGACGGTCGCGCTCATCCTCGCCTACCTGCCGCCGGACACCGCCGGGCAGGTGGTGAGCTCGCTGCCGGCGGAGCTGCAGTCGGAGGTCGCGATGCGCCTGGCGCTCATGGACCGCACGGCCCCCGAGGTGATCCGCGAGATCGAGAACGTGCTGGAGCGCAAGCTCAGCAAGGTGATCAACCAGGACTTCACCACCGCCGGCGGCGTGAAGGCCCTCGTCGAGGTGCTGGGCAAGGTGGACCGCTCCACCGAGAAGACGATCCTGGAGAGCCTGGAGGAGCAGAGCCCCGAGCTGGCCGACGAGGTCCGCCGCCTCATGTTCCTGTTCGAGGACATCGTCATGCTCGACGACCGCAGCATCCAGCAGGTGCTGCGCGAGGTGGACGGCAAGGACCTGGCCATCGCCCTCAAGGGGCAGGCCGAGAACGTCCAGGAGAAGATCTTCAAGAACATGTCCTCCCGCGCCGCGGAGATCATCAAGGAGGACCTGGAGTTCATGGGTCCGGTCCGGGTGTCGCAGGTGGAGGAGGCCCAGCAGAAGATCGTGGCCGTCATCCGCAAGCTCGAGGACGCCGGCACCATCATCGTGGCGCGTGGCGGGGACGACGACCTTGTCGCCTAGCGCCCGCGGGGGCGCCCGATGACCGCGCGCCGAAGCCCCATCCGCGGCGTCGTCCTCGGCGAGGCCCACGAGGTGCAGCTGCGCGAGCAGCCGAACCGTCTCTCGGTGCTCACTGCCGGCAGCGCGCAGGCGCTCGCCGCGATGGCGGAGGCCGAGGCCAACGCGATCGTCGCCGAGGCGGAGATGGCGCGCGAGCGGGCCGTCGAGGACGGGGCCGGGATCGGCGAGGCACGCGCCCGGATGTCCGACGCGGTCGCCGCGACCGCGGGGATGCTGTCGGCGATGGAGGAGGAGCTCGCCGCCCTGCCGGAGCGCCTCGCCCAGGAGGTCGCCGCCGTCGCGCTGGAGACCGCCGCCCGCATCATCCGCGCCGAGCTGGCCGTGCGGCCCGAGCGCGTGGTGGACGTCGCCCGCGGGGCGATCCGCCGCGCCACCGACCGTGACCGGCTGCTCGCGCACGTGAACCCCGCGGACCTCGCCGTCATGCGCGAGGCCACCGCCGGTCTCGTCGACCAGATGGGCGGCATCCACCGCTTCGACGTGATCGAGGACCCGCGCATCGCCCCCGGCGGCTGCGTGCTGGAGACCCCGTCCGGCGACGTGGACGCCCGCATCGAGAGCCAGCTGTCACGCATCCTGGAGGGGCTGTCCGCCCCGCCGGACGGCGAGATCATCGACCACCCGTGACCGTGCTGGCCGACGCCACCGGCGACGCCTTCGCCGACGTCCGGGCGCGGATGCGGGCGCTCGACCCGTACCGCATGAACGGCCGCGTCGCGGAGCTCATCGGCCTGGTCGTCGAGTCCCGCGGCCCGTCGGCCCGTGTCGGCGAGCGCTGCGAGATCCAGCTCCAGGGCCACCGGGTGGGCACGCCGCCGCTCGACGCCGAGGTGGTGGGCTTCCGTCATGGGCGCACGCTCCTGATGCCCCTGGGCGAGGCGTCCGGGATCGGTCCGGGGCAGACCGTCGTGGCCTCCGGTTCGACGCTGCGCGTGGGCGTGGGTCCCGACCTCCTCGGCCGGGTGCTCGACGGCCTGGGCCGCCCGCTGGACGACGGCCCGCCGATCAGCGCCGTGAAGCGCATGTCGGTGGACGCCCGCCCGCCGTCGCCGCTGGGCCGTCCGCCCATCGACACGCCGATCGCCCTGGGCGTGCGCAGCCTCGACGGCCTGAACCCCTGCGGGCTGGGCCAGCGCCTCGGCATCTTCGCCGGCTCCGGCGTGGGAAAGAGCACGATCCTCGGGATGATGGCGCGCAGCACCTCCGCCGACGTCAACGTGATCGGGCTCATCGGCGAGCGTGGCCGTGAGGTCCGCGAGTTCCTGGAGAAGGACCTGGGGCCCGAGGGCCTCGCCCGGTCGGTGGTCGTGGTGGCCACCAGCGACCAGCCGGCCCTGGTGCGCATCAAGGCGGCGTTCGTCGCCACCACGATCGCGGAGTACTTCCGTGACCAGGGCAACGATGTGCTGCTGATGATGGACTCGGTCACCCGCCTGGCGATGGCGCAGCGCGAGGTGGGCCTCGCCATCGGCGAGCCCCCGGCGACCCGCGGCTACACCCCGTCGGTGTTCGCCATGCTGCCCCGGCTGCTGGAGCGCGCCGGCACCAGCCCGCGCGGCACCATCACCGGCCTCTACACCGTGCTGGTGGAGGGCGACGACATGAACGAGCCCGTCGCCGATGCGGTGCGAGGCATCCTGGACGGCCACATCGTGCTGTCCCGCGACCTGGCGCACCGGGGCCACTACCCGGCCGTGGACATCCTCCAGTCGGTGTCGCGGCTCACCGGGCAGCTGCTCACCGGAGCCGAGAAGGCCGCCGCCTACCGCATGCGGGAGCTGCTGGCGGCGTACCACCGCGCGGAGGACCTCATCGCCATCGGCGCCTACGTGCCGGGCTCCGATGCCCGCGTCGACGAGGCCCGGGCGAAGATGGACCGCATCGAGGCCTTCCTGCGCCAGACCGTCGACGAGCCCTACGACCGGGCCCACACGATGGCGTCGATGATCGACATCGCCGAGGCCGGCGGCGACGGAGGCGCGATCGCCCTCCCGGCCGTGACCGGCGAGGTCGTCGACGCGCCGGGCAGCCTCACCGGCACCTTCGACCCGCTCCCCCCGGGCGCCGAGGTCGTTTAGAGCTTCTTATGGCCGCCCGGCCTCGCGCGAGGTTTGGCGCTGAGATGCGTCCGGCGACGTTGGCCCCAGGAACCACGGCTCACGCCTGCCTGCAACCAGTGTGCTCGGCTCATCCATGAGCCGATTGCATTTGGCAGTCATCCACCGGATTGGGTGCTCTGCGGCCGTCTGGGATCAGCGTCCTCACGGGTACCGATAGTTGAACTGCCTCGGCTTCACCGGTAGCGCGCCAGGGGTGGAAACCGCGCCGTCCCGGCGCGGCGACCCATCATGCGGTGCACCACTGTCCGGGGATGCGAGGCAGCCGTTGTGGACGGCGAGGAATGAATGAGGGCGACCCAAGGATGGGGAGCTGTGCTCAGTGGCAGCGCAGCCGCAAGGCGTTGTTCCTGGGGCCAACGCCCCCAGACGCACACATGGGCAGCGCTCGCGCGAGTCGACCAGGCGATGAAAAGCAACGAGAACGACCACAAGTGAAAAGCAAACGGCGCCCCTGCGGGGCGCCGAAGCAACTGTTGCACCGGGCAAAGCCCGGATCACTCCAAACCCTTCATTTGGACGGGGGCGTTCAGCGCCCCCGTCCAAACGTTTGTTGCTTCTGTCACGTGGTGCTGGCATCCTTCCGCCCCACTTAGCAACCATCGCCACAAAGGGGGCGTCCATGCGGGTGGGCGATGCGATGAATCCGGTGACGGCGATCGTCGGTCCCGAGCACACGCTGGCGCAGGCCGCGGTGCGGATGATCCAGAACAAGACCGGCGCGGCCGTGGTCATGGACCACAGCCTCCCGGGGCCGGCGGTTGTGACGGAGCGGGACCTGCTGCACGCGATCGCGGACGGGCTCGACCCGAAGACCGAGCGGGTCGCCGATCACATGACGAGCGCGCTGGTCACCGCGGGCCCGGACTGGCCGATCGCGAAGGCCGGGGGACTGATGGTGCGGCACGGCGTCCGGCACGTCGTGGTGTTCGAGGAGGCGGCCCTCGTCGGGATCCTCTCGATGCGGGACGTCGTTCGGGTCGGCGGGCTGATCCCGGCCAGCGAGGCGGCCACGGCCTGACGCCGTCGTCGGGCGGCGGGGGAGGCGGCGGCGGACCGTCGTCGTCCCCGCCGCCGCCCGGGCGCCCGCGGAACTCCCAGACGGCGTGCGCCACGAACAGGCCGAGCACGCCGATCGTGTAGAGCGCCCCGATGATGGCGACGAACCCCATGGGCTGAACGTACGCCCAAACGCCGCCGCGGTACAGCCCGTCCGGGTCCGTCGGCCGGTGAAGTCCCGGTAAGGATCTCCCCGCCGACCGCCGCGGGCGTGCTACTCCTGGCGGGATGGCCCCCGCCCCCGACCGTGACGCCCGCACCCCCCGCGCCCGGATCCGGGACCTGGCGCCGTACGTCCGCCCGCACCGCTGGGCGCTGCTGGGAGGGATGGTGCTGGGCCTGGGGGCCACCGGCGTCGCCCTGGTCCAGCCGCTCGCCGCCCAGCGCGTCCTGGAGGTGGTCACCGCCGACGGCGGCGCCGCCCGCGGGCCGGTGGTGCTGCTGCTGGTGCTCATGGCGCTGGGCGCCGCCCTCGGCGCGGCCCAGGGGGTGCTGCTGGGCCGCACCGCGGAGCGCGTCGTGCTGCGGGCGCGGTCCCGGTTGGTGGACCGGCTGCTGCGCCTGCGGATGACCGACCTCTCGTCCCGGCCCGCCGGGGACCTGGTCGCCCGGGTCACCTCCGACGCCACCCTGCTGCGCGCCGCGGCCACCACCAGCATCGTGGAGGGCGTGAACGGGGTCATCGGCCTGGTCGGCGCGATCATCCTGATGGCCCTCCTCGACATCCTGCTGCTGGGCGTGACCCTGTCGGCCCTCGCGCTGGTGGCCGTGGCCCTCGTGGTGACCCTGCCCCGGGCCGGGGCCGCCAGCCGCCGCAGCCAGGAGGCCGTCGGCGCGGTGGGCGCGGCGCTCGACGAGGCGCTGCGCGGCATCAGGACCGTGAAGGCCGCCGGCGGGGAGGAACGGGAGGCCCGCCGCGTGGGGGACGCGGCCACCGAGGCGTACCGGCAGGGCACCCGTGCGGTGGTGCTCAACACGCTGGGGTCGGTGGCGGCGGGCGCCGGGCTTCAACTGGCGTTCCTCGCGGTCCTCGGGGCCGGCGCCTGGCGCGTCTCGGAGGGGGCGCTCGAGCTGCCGGGGCTGGTGGCGTTCCTGCTCTACCTGTTCTTCCTCGGCGGCCCCATCAGCTCCATCACCGGCGCGGCCACCGGCCTGCAGCAGGGCCTGGCCGCCGTCGCCCGGATGCGCGAGCTGGAGGGGCTGGGCACCGAGCGGGGCGGGCTGGCGACGGCGCGGCCCGTGGCGCCCGGGGAACCGTTGGTGCGCATGCGCGGCGTCCGCGTGCGGTACGGCGACGGCGACGGCGCCCCGGCCCTGGACGGCGTCGACCTGGATCTGCCGCGCACCGGGCACACCGCCCTGGTGGGCCCGTCGGGAGCGGGGAAGACGACCCTCGTCGCGGCGATCCTCCGATTCGTGGAGCCCGCTGAGGGGTCGATCCTGCTGGACGGCCTGCCCGTGGCCGACTGGCCGCTGGCCGAGCTGCGGCGCCGTGCGGCCTACGTTGAGCAGGACGCCCCGCTGCTGCCCGGGTCGCTGGAGGAGAACCTCAGGTACACCGCGCCGGACGCGACCGACGACGAGGTGGCCGAGGTGGTGCGGCGCCTTCGGCTGGGCGGCCTGGTCGCGCGCCTGCCCGACGGGCTGGCATCGTCACCGCTGGCCACCACCATCTCCGGCGGCGAGCGCCAGCGCATCGCCATCGCCAGGGCGCTGCTGCGCCGCCCGGAGCTGCTGCTGCTGGACGAGGTCACGGCCCAGCTGGACGCCCTGGCCGAGGCCGCCGTGACCCTGGCGATCGCCGAGGCCGCACGCGACCGGGCGGTGCTGACCATCGCGCACCGGCTGTCCACCGTCGTGGCGGCCGACCGGATCCTGGTGCTGGAGGACGGGCGCATCCGGGCGGCCGGCACCCACGCGGAGCTGATGGACGCGGACGAGCTCTACAGAACGCTGGTGCGCACCACGCTGCTGCCCCTCGCGGCGGCCGGCGCATCGGAGTCGATGGTCTGAACGGCGGCGGTCAGCCGCGGCGGTAGCCGGTGCGGAAGCGGCGCTCGGCGCCGGCCGAGGTGGATGCGGCGCCGTCGGAGAGCGTCTCGCGGACGCGCACGCAGACCTCGTACAGGCCGCCGGCCGGGAGCTCCGGCGTGAACCACGACGTGTCGTGCACCTCGTCGCAGACGATGACCGTCTGGGTGCGCAGGTCCTTCAGGCGCACCTGGTAGCGCCGGTCGGTTCCCTCCCTGCTGTCGGGTGGGGCGTCCCAGCGCACCTCCAGCTCACCCGGCTGGATGCAGGCGGGCAGGGGCCACAGGATGGGGGCCGCCGGGCCCCGCGCGGTACGGGCCCGCGGGACGGCGGGTGGTGCGAACGTCGATGTCATCGTGTCCTCCGGCATCGTCATCTCACCATTCACGACGCCTCAACCGGTCAAACCTGACGCGGCAGTTGTAAGAGGATTATGAAGTCTTCGTTCCCAGCTCCTGCGCGATGATGTCGAGGCCCCGCATGAGCGCCGCCCGCTCGGCCGGATCCAGCCGCTCCAACGTCGCCCGCAGGGGCCGCAGGCGCTCCCGCGTCCACGCCCGCACCGGCTCCTCGACCTCCGGGGTGAGGGTCACGAGCGTGCGCCGCCGGTCCTCGGGGTCCGGCGCGCGCGTCACCAGCCCCGCCGCGTCCAGCTCGGCGACCATGAGGCTGGCGGCGGCGAGCGTCACCCCCAGCGCCTCGGCGATGCCGCCCACCGAGGTGGGCGCCCGCTCGGCCACCACGAACAGCACCGGGACGTGGCGCGGCCCCAGCCGGGAGTCCTTGCACATCTCCCCGAAGCCCGGCGGCGGGCTCACCTGCCGGAGCCCGGACACCACCTCGCGCAGGGCCATCCCCAGCGCGCGCACCTCGTCGGCGTCGACGTTGTCGCCCGGCGTCATCGGCGGCCATCCCCGTGCACGGAGGCGATGATAGTGCGGCCGCCCGCCGCGCCCGCGGCGCCCCGCGCGCTCCTCTTCGACGTCTTCGGGACGTGCGTGGACTGGCGCACCTCGATCGCCCGCGAGGTCGCCGCCGCCGCGGCCGGACTGGGCGCCGAGGTGGACGCGACGGCGTTCGCCGACGCCTGGCGCGCGATGTACCAGCCCTCGATGCACGCGGTCCGGACGGGGCGGCGCGCGTGGACGGTGCTCGACGTCCTCCACCGCGAGAGCCTGGACGCGCTCCTGCCGCGGTTCGGCCTCGGCGGGCTCGACGAGGCCGCCCGGCGCCGCCTGAACACCGCCTGGCACCGCCTGGATCCCTGGCCGGACACGGTGCCCGGACTGCGTCGTCTGGCGGACCGCTTCACGATCGCCCCCATGTCGAACGGCAACACCGTCCTGCTGGAGGCCCTGGCCCGCCACGCGGGCCTGCCGTGGCACCGCATCCTGGGCGCCGAGACCAGCGGCGCGTACAAGCCGCTGCCCCAGTCGTACCTGCGCGGGGTGGGCGCGCTGGGGCTGCGCCCCGGCCAGGTGATGCTGTGCGCCGCCCACAACGCCGACCTCGCCGCGGCGGCGGCCGTGGGCCTGCGCACGGCCTTCATCGCCCGGCCCCGCGAACACGGGCCGCACCAGCGGACCGACCTGGGGCCCGACAGACCGTGGGATCTGGTGACGCGCGACATCCTCGACCTCGCGGATGCGTTGGGGGCCGGCTGACGGGCGATCGCACTTGACAGAATGATCTAGCGATCTAGATTGTTTTGTATTGATAGCAAACCCGGGAGGGATCGCATGAGCGCGATCGAGGCCACGGGCCTGACGAAGCGGTTCGGAACGGTGCAGGCGCTTGCGGGGGTGGACCTGTCGGCGGCGGAGGGCACCGTGCTCGGCGTCCTGGGACCGAACGGCGCGGGCAAGACCACCGCGGTGCGGATCCTGTGCACGATCCTGCAGGCCGACGAGGGCTCGGCGTTCGTGGCGGGGGTCGACGTTGCCCGGCACCCGCAGCGCGTGCGGGAGCTCATCGGCCTCGCCGGCCAGTACGCGGCCGTCGACGAGAACCTGACCGGCCGGGAGAACCTGCGGATGGTGGGGATGCTCACCCACATGGGCCGCCGCGCCGCGCGGACGCGGGCCGCCGAGCTGCTGGAGCGCTTTGAGCTGACCGACGCGGGCGACCGGCCCGCCCGCACCTACTCCGGCGGCATGCGCCGGCGGCTCGACCTGGCCGCCGCGCTGGTGCACCGCCCGCCGGTGCTGTTCCTGGACGAGCCCACCACCGGGCTCGACCCCAGCAGCCGCACCGGCCTGTGGGGCGTCGTGGAGGACCTGGTGGCCGACGGCACCACCGTGCTGCTCACCACCCAGTACCTGGAGGAGGCCGACCGGCTGGCCGACCGCGTGGTGGTCATCGACCGCGGATCGGTCATCGCGCAGGGCACGCCCGGCGAGCTCAAGCGGACGCTCGGCGCCACCATCATCGAGTTCACGATCCCGGAGCCGGCCGAGGCCGCGCGCGCCCGGAGCGCCCTGGCCGCCGTTCCCGGCACCGTGGACGGGGAGGACGGCCTGGTGCGCTTGGCCGTCACCGACGGCGGCGCCGCGCTCATGGACGCCGTGCGGGCCCTCGACGCCGCCGGCGTGCGGCCCGCCGCGGCCGCGGTCCGCGAGCCCACCCTCGACGACGTCTTCCTGGCCCTCACCGGCCATGCCGTCGAGACGCCCGCCGAGGAGGTGGCGGCATGAGCACCCAGGCCATGAGCGCCCGCGCCGTCATCCCGCCGTCGCCGGGAACGGTGGAGCGCGTCCGGAACGCCGTCTCCGACGCCCTCGTCATCACGTGGCGGAACCTGCTGACCATCCGCCGCCTGCCCCAGCTGCTGGTGTTCGCGACGATCCAGCCGCTGCTGTTCGTGCTGATGTTCCGGTACGTGTTCGGCGGGGCGATCCAGGTGCCCGGCGTCGACTACGTGAACTACCTGATGCCGGGGATCTTCGCCCAGACCGTGGCCTTCGGCGCCATCAACACCGGCGTCGGCCTGGCCGAGGACCGCGGCAAGGGGCTCATCGAGCGGCTGCGGTCGCTGCCGATGGCGCGCAGCGCCGTGCTCGCCGGGCGCACGACGGCCGACCTCACGCGGAACGTGCTGGTGGTGGGGCTCATGCTGGCGGTGGGCTTCGCCGTGGGCTTCCGCGTGCAGACCGACGTGTTCAAGCTCGCGCTCGGCATCGTGGTGCTGCTGGCGTTCGGGTTCGCCCTGTCCTGGGTCTTCGCCCTCATCGGGCTGTCGGTGGCGAACGCCGAGAGCGCCCAGGCCGCCTCGTTCCCCATCATGCTGCCGCTCGTGTTCGCCTCGTCGGCGTTCGTCTCCACCACCACCATGCCGGACTGGCTGACGCCGTTCGCCGAGCACCAGCCGGTGACGGCGGCCGTGGACGCCGTGCGCGCGCTGGTGCTGGGCGGCCCGTGGGGGACGGAGGTGCTCACCACGCTGGCCTGGAGCGCCGGAATCGTGGCGGTCTTCGCGCCGCTGGCGATCCGCCGGTACCGGCTGGGCTGAGGTCCGATGCCCCGGGTCGCCCCGGGGCATCAAGGTTCGGGGGGCCGCGGTCGATGTAGGGCCCGTGGCCAAGCCCTTCCGTTTCCGGCTGGAGCCGGTCCTCGACCTTCGCACGCGCCGCGAGGAGCTCCTGCAGATGGAGCTCGCGCAGTCCCTGCGCGCCTTCGCGTCCCAGCAGGAGCGCGCCGTCGCCGCCCAGGAGGCCCTGGAGGCCGGCGTCGCGGCGATGCGCGAGCGGGCCGGCGGGTCGGCGAGCCTGCTGGACCTGCGGTCCGGGCACGAGGAGATCGGCCGCCTGCGCCGGGTCATGGAGTACGAGCGGGAGGTCGCGGCCCAGATGGAGGCGATCGCCCTGGAACGCCGCGAGGACCTCGTGCGCGCCAGCCAGGAGCGCGAGACGCTCGTCTCCCTGCGCGACCGCGCCAAGCGCGCGCACGTCGCCGAGGCGGAGCGCAAGGAGCAGGGCGAGATGGACGAGCTGGCGACCCGCCGCGCCGCCCGCCAGGCCGGTGCCGGCCGCGGAGCCGCCGCATGAGCATGGTGCAGGCCCTCGGCCGGGTGAGTGAGATCCAGGCCATGGTCGCCGCCATCGCGCCGCCGGTCGCATCCGCATCCGCCGCGGCACCCGCGGTCGCCACCACCGCTCCCGCCGCCGCCGGGTCGTTCTCCCAGAGCCTCTCCACGGCACGCGGCGGCACGCCCGCCGCCACCACCGCTCAGCCGGCCGCTCCCAGCGGGCTGGCCACCGGTGGTGTCACCACGCTGCCCACCACGGGCGACGGCGCGGTGCCCGCGGCCATCGAGCCGCTGCTGCGGAGCGCCGCGGAGCGCAACGGACTGGACCCGGCGCTGGTCGCCGCGGTCGCCCGCGCCGAGAGCGGATTCCGCGTGGATGCCGGTTCCCCGGCGGGTGCGCGCGGTCTGATGCAGCTCATGCCCAGCACCGCCGCGGGCCTCGGTGTGAACGACATTCTCGATCCCGCTCAGAATCTGGGTGCCGGAAGCCGATACCTGAAGCAGCAGATCGACAGGTTCGGTGATCTGCGCCTGGCATTGGCCGCGTACAACGCGGGCCCGGGCGCGGTGAGCCGGTTCGGCGGAGTCCCGCCGTACGCCGAGACCCAGACCTACGTGGACCGGGTGCTCGGGTTCTACGAGCAGTACCGCAGCACCGCTGCGGCCACCCTCTGACATGGAGCTGGTGCGAGGGACATGATCAACGCAACGCTCGGGCCGCCTCCGGTGGCCGCGGGCAAGGTGGGACCGGCGGATCCGCCGGCCGAGGGCATCGACGCCCCGGCCCCGGACGACGCCGGAGGCGGATTCTCCGCCGCGCTGCGCGATGCGGCGTCCTCACCGGCACCCACGGCCAAGGACGGCACCGCCCACAACGACACCGCAGCCGGACCCGCTGAAGGGGAGCTGCACCAGACCACCGCCGACGCCGGTGGTCAGGACACGACGGAGGGCTCCGCCAAGGACGCCGCGACCGCGGGAACGCCCGCGGCCGGAACCGTCACCGCGGCCGGAACCGCCGCGGCCGCCGCGACGCTCGCCGTCGTGCCGCCCGCCGGCGCCACCGCGACCGCCGCCACCGCCGCGGTGGCCGCGATCACGGACACCGCCGCCGTGGCGACCACGGCCGCGCCCGGTCCGGTCGCCCCCGCGGCGCCCGGCCTCGCCGTGGCCGCGGCCGCGACCGCCGCCGGGGCAACCGCGCCGGTCCAGGCCGCCGCCACCGGCCAGGGAACCACCGACGGACAGACCGGACAGCAGCCGCAGACGGCCACGCCGGCCGCGGCCGCGACCCCGGCCACGCCGGCGACCCCGGCCACCGGAGCGGCGGCCACGCCGGCCACGCCGGCGACCCCCGCCGTGCCGGGTGCCGCGGCGGCGGCGCAGCCGGCGGTCGCCGCGCCCGCGGACGCCACCGGCGCCCCGCAGGCGTCCGCCACCACCCCGGCGGGGGATGCCGACGCCGCAACCGGCCCACGGCCGGCGGCGACGCTCACCATCACCCTCGCGCCCGTCACCCCCGACGCCGGCACCGCCGGTTCCCCGGCCGCGCCGGGGACCGCCCCGGGCGGGGCCGGCACGGAGGCCGGCAAGCCCGCCCTCGCCCCGCCGGCGCCGGGGACCGACGCGAAGCCGGCGGCGCCCGCGCCGCCGGTGACCGCCACGCCGCTGGACCCGTCGATGGTCGGCGGCGCCACGGCGAGCACCGGGCCCGCGTCCACCGCCGGCGGCACCCACGGCGCCGGTCACAGCGGCGCCGCCGGGGCCGCGCACGCGGCGGAGCTGGCGAAGGACATCGGCATGCGCATGCACGTCTCGCTCCGTGAGGGCGGCCGTGAGGTGATGCTGTCGATGCGCCCGCCGGAGCTCGGCCATGTCGTCGTGCGGATGGTGATGCACGACGGCGTGCTGCAGGCACATGTCATCGCGGACCGCCCCGAGGCGGCCCGGATGCTCGAGCAGGCGCTCCCGCACCTCGGGGAGGCCCTGGCCGAGCGCGGCTACACGCTCGAGGGCATGGACATCTCGTATCGCCACGAGGCCCAGGAGCGGCCCGCGACCGCCATGGACGGACGGCGCGGGTCGCAGGGGCTCGGCATCGATGCGGACATCTCATCCGTGGACGGCGCCGGTCTCTCGGAGGCCGCCATCCGCACCGCCACCGCCGCCGCCAACGGCCGGCTCGACATGCTCGCCTGAGGAGTCACGATGGCAGAACCCGTTCAGAACACCGCCGTCAGCGGAGCCTTCCAGCAGCAGCAGCTGCGGACGGTTAAGCAGAACGACGCCAGCAACCTGTTCTCGAGTGAGACGTTCCTGAAGCTCGTCGGCGCGCAGATGAAGTCGCAGAACCCGATGGAGCCGATGAAGGACACCGAGTTCATCTCCCAGATGAGCCAGTTCTCCAGCCTCGAGCAGATGACCAAGCTCAACACCACGATGACCTCCCTGGGCCTGGCCCTCCAGCTCACCCAGGGCGCATCGATGGTGGGCCAGCGGGTGAGCTACCTGCCCCAGGGCGCCAACGTCCCGGTGACGGGCACCGTTGACCGGGTCACCATCTCCAACGGCGGCAAGGACATGAGCCTGATCGTCGGCGGCGTGCAGGTCGCGCCGTCGCAGGTCGTGGAGGTGGCGGGGTCATGACCCCGATCGACCCCTCGATCCGCGGTGTCGGCGCAGGCCGCCCCGCGGAGCGCACCGGGCCCGCCGGCCCGGCACGCGAGGCCGGCCCCGGGGCCGCGCCGGGGTTCAACGCACTGCTCGCCAGCCGCCTCCGCGAGGCGCCGCCGGCCGAGCCGCTGCGCTGGAGCGCGCACGCGCGCGACCGGCTGGCGCAGCGGGGCATCCAGATCACGCCGGAGGTCGCGGACCGGCTCCAGGAGGCCGTGGGGCGCGCCGCAGCGAAGGGCGCCCGCGAGAGCCTGGTCATGGTTGACGACACCGCGTTCGTGGTGTCGGTGAAGAACCGCGTGGTCATCACGGCGGTCGACAAGGAGGGGATGAAGAACCAGGTCTTCACGAACATCGACAGCGCGGTGCTGGCCCCATAGCCGGCACCTGAGAGAGCACCGACACACCGAACGTACGGATGATGCTGGCGGTTGATCTGGACCTCACCGGAGGGGGGTCGGCCGCCACCTGGAAAGGAATTCCAACGCCATGATGCGCTCCATGTTCTCGGCCGTTTCCGGTCTGAGGAACCACCAGACGATGATGGACACCATCGCGTCGAACATCTCGAACGTGAACACCTTCGGCTACAAGTCCGAGCGCACCACCTTCAAGGACGCCCTGTACCAGAACCTGCAGGGCTCCTCGGCGCCCGTCGCGGGCGGGGTGGGCGGCACCAACGGCCGCCAGATCGGCCTCGGGATGAACCTGAACTCCGTGGACCAGGTGATGACCCAGGGCACCACGCAGAGCACCGGCGTGGTCACCGACATGATGATCAACGGCGACGGCTTCTTCCGCGTCGCGTCGGCCGGGGCGACCTGGGGCGGCGCCGGCGGCAACGACCTCGGCGCCGGCAGCGGCGAGCTCTACACGCGCGCCGGGAACTTCTCGTTCGACTCCGCCGGTCACCTGGTGACCACGGGCGGCAACTACGTGATCGGCACCGTCGCGGCCACCGGCAACGCCGGGCGTCTCCAGGTGAACCCGGCGACGACCGCCGCGATCAACGTGGACGCCTCCGGTGTGGTGACCGCCGTGGACGCCGCGGGCGTCGCCACCACCATCGGTACCGTCAGCCTCGCCAAGTTCGCCAACCAGGCGGGCCTGGAGCGGATCGGCGGCAACATGTACCGCGAGTCCAACAACTCCGGCGCGCCCGTGAACGGCGCCCCGGGTGGGGCCGGCGGGCACGGCACCGTCACGCCCGGCGCGCTCGAGATGAGCAACGTCGACCTGGCGCTCGAGTTCACCCAGATGATCGTCGCCCAGCGCGGCTTCCAGGCCAACAGCCGGGCCATCAGCACCAGCGACGACATGCTCCAGGAGCTCGTGAACCTGAAGCGCTAAGCGGGACGGACGACCCCCGGGCGCGGACCGCCGCGCCCGGGGCGGAGACGGGGTTCGCCACGGCGACGTGTGGATGTCGCGTGGCGACCCGTGTCCTCAATCGAGGCCCCCCGGCATCCGATATCCAAGGCGAGAACGGAATCGCCTTCGGGTGCCCCACGGGTTCAGGAGGAACCAGCGTGATCACCCTTCACAAGATCAACGGAGAGCCCGTCGTCCTGAACGCCGAGCTCATCGAGACCATCGAGTCCACTCCGGACACGCTCATCACCCTCATCGACCGACGCAGGTTGATGGTGGGGGAGACCGTGCAGGAGGTCGTGGAACGGGTCATCGACTACCGCCACATGATCGGCAACACGCCTCGCGCGGCGGCGCTGATCGCTGGGGTCCACGAGCGCGCCGCGGCCGACGAGGACGAGGACTGACCCCCGTGACCGCAACGCCTGCAACTGAGAAGGGGGGCGCCGTCACATGAGCGCACTCGTCGGCATCGGCATGGCCATCGTGCTCATCCTGGTGGGCATGATCCTCAAGGGCGGCACCATCGCCAGCATCATCAGCCCGCCGGCCTTCGTCATGGTGATGGGCGCCACCTTCGGCGTGATGATGGCCAGCTCCGGCATGGGCACCGTCGGGCTCATGATGAAGCTGTCCCTGGGCTCCGGCATGAAGGACCCGCCGGAGAACCGCCCCGAGACGATCAACCTCCTGGTGGGCTTCAGCGAGAAGGCGCGGCGCGAGGGGCTGCTGGCCCTGGAGGCCGACGCCCAGGACCTCCAGGACGAGTACCTGAAGAAGGGCATCCGCCTGGTGGTGGACGGCACCGACCCGGAGCTCGTGAAGGACATCCTCGAGACCGAGCTGGCCCAGACCGAGACGCGCCACCGCGTCAACCAGCAGATCTTCAAGAACGGTGGCGCCTTCGCGCCCACCATCGGCATCCTCGCGACGGTGCTCTCGCTCATCGGGGTGCTCAAGCACCTCGACCAGCCGGACACCCTCGGCCCCAAGATCTCCGCCGCCTTCCTCGCCACCTTCTACGGCGTGGCGGCCGCGAACGTCTACTTCTACCCGATGGGCAACCACCTGAGGTCGCCCTGAAGGAGCTGATCATCGAGGGCATCCTGTCCATCCAGAGCGGTGACAACCCCCGGGTGCTCGCCGAGAAGCTCTGGGCCTTCGTGCCGCCGGCACTCCGCACGCCCGATGAGGGCGCCGGTGCCGGGGCGGACGAGGACCGGGCGGCGGCCTGACCGATGGCCAAGCGCAAGAAGCATCACGAGGAGCACCCGGACGAGCGCTGGCTCATCACCTACGCCGACGTGCTCACCCTCATGTTCGTGCTCTTCATGGTGCTGTTCTCCATCTCGGTGGTGAACACCGGCAAGTTCGAGCGCCAAGGGGTTCTCCCCGGGCATCCTGGACGGCGGCGAGAGCGTCATGGAGCAGGGCCCGAACGACGTGGCCTCGCCCGTGTCGAACGCGCCCGTGGGGCTCGTGGACGTGCAGATCCCGGGGCCGCTGGGAACCACGCTGGCCGCCGACGGCACCTCCACCGAGCAGGCGCTGGAGACGGCGCAGCTGGAGGACGCCAAGAGCACGGTCGAGGCGGCGGTCAAGAAGGAGGGCCTGGGCGACCAGGTCACCACCACCGTGGACGAGCGCGGCCTGGTGATCCGCCTCAAGACCGAGCCGTTCCTGTTCCAGCCGGGCTCCGCGGGGCTCAGCCCGCAGGCGACGCGTCTGCTGGCGCCCATCACCACCACGGTGGCGAAGCTCCAGAACCCGGTGCAGGTGGAGGGTCACACCGACTCCACGCCCATCAGCACCGCCCAGTTCCCGTCCAACCTCGAGCTGGGCGCCGGCCGTTCCTGCGCCGTGCTCCGGGTGATGTGGAACTACAAGCTGCCGCCGTCGCGCACCAAGTGCGCGACCTACGGCGCGCTCTACCCGATCGCGTCCAACGACACGGCCGCCGGCCGCGCGAAGAACCGCCGCGTCGAGATCCTGGTGCTCCGCCTCCAGGGCACGCCCGACACGCCGGGCGCCCTCGGCGGCTGACCCGCCGCCACCCGAACCTCACGCACCACCGGAAAGGACTCCGACCCGATGAAGAAGATCATCATGATCGCCGCCCCGGTGATTCTGATCCTGGCCGTCGTCGGCTTCATGTTCCTGAAGCCCAAGCCGCCGCCGCCGGACGAGAAGAAGCTCGCCAAGGAGCACGGCATCACCTACACCATCAAGGAGCCCTTCGTGGTGAACCTGGCCGACACCGACGCGCGTCGTTTCGCGAAGGTCGGGGTGGCGCTGGGCGTGTCGAAGCTGTCGATGGCCCTCGTGCCGGCCGACGCCCACTCCGAGAAGGCGCCGCCCCTGGAGATGGAGCCCGAGATCCGGGACATCATCATCGCCGCGCTGCAGGAGAAGACCGGCGAGGAGCTGAGCCACAAGAAGGGCCGGGACGAGGTGAAGGAGACGATCATCAAGGACGTGAACAAGCACACGGAGCTGAAGCTCGTCGACGTGTACTACACGGAGTTCGCCATCCAGTAGCCGGGTGCCCTAGGCGCCCAGGTGGGGCTCCGGCGACAGCTCGACGTGGACCGTGGTCCCGTGGTCGCCGGAGCGCACCACCACCACGTCCATGAGCTGCCGCACGATCCACAGCCCGCGGCCGCGGCGGTCGTTGGGCGCCGGGGGATGGCGCCGCCAGATCTCGTGGTGATCCAGGCCGCCGCCGGAGTCCCGGACCTCCATGATGAGCCGTCCGTCGCCCCAGGCCTCCACCTCGATGGGGTGCCCGCCGTGCTCCTGGGCGTTCGCGATGAGCTCGGCGACGGCCAGCTGGACGTCGTTGGCGCGCTCACCGAACCCGGCGCGGTCGGCCAGATCGCGGATCCGCTCGCGCAGCTCGATCACGCGGCCGGGTTCGCGCGCAACCTCCTCCCGCAGGTGGAGCACGGGGTGAGGCGCGTCGCCGTCGGGATCGGGATCGGGATCGCTCATGTTGGCGTCGGCACCAGGGCGGGGTCGGGGTGCCCGGGCATTAGAGCACGCCGGCCGAGGGGCGACGAGTGCGACGGGCTCCGCGCCCGGCGCTCAACTTCCACATGGCGTGGTCGATGAGAGGGGCGTGTCGGAGGTCCTCTCGCAAGCCGAGATTGACGCGCTGCTGTCTGCCATCAACAGCGGTGACCTGGATGCCACGGCAATCCAGGAAACACCGGTTGAGGTGCAGGTCAGGCCGTTTGATTTCGAGCGCCCAAGCAAATTCTCGAAGGACCAGCTGCGCACGCTGGAGATGCTGCACGAGACGTTCTGTCGTCTCGCGCAGAACCAGCTGTCCGCCCAGCTGCGTTCGCTCGTGGAGATCTCCGTGGTTGGCGCCGACCAGGTCAACTACGGCGAGTTCGTGCGCTCGATGCCCTTCCCGACGCTCATCTCGATCGTCTCGATGGCCCCGCTGGAGGGCAGCGCCCTCCTGGAGGTCAACCTCCCGCTGAGCCTGTCGGTCATCGACCGCCTGGTGGGCGGTCCCGGCGTCTACAAGGGACGTGCCCGGGAGCTCACCGAGATCGAGCTGGCCCTGGCCCGCGGCCTGGTGGACGTCCTCCTGGACGGCTTCACCGAGAGCTGGAACACGGTCACGCCGCTTCAGTTCAAGTTCGAGGCGGCCGAGATGAACCCGCAGTTCGCCCAGGTGGCGGCCCCGGGGGATATCGCGGTGCTGATCAGCTTCGAGATGCGTGTCGGTTCGACCAGCGGAATGCTGCACCTCTGCGTGCCGCACATCATGCTGGAACCGGTGCTGGGCGGCCTCTCCGCCCAGAGCTACTACTCGAGCAAGCGCGGCGAGCCCACGGCCGACCTCCGCAACGCGATCGTCAGCGAGCTCGGGGGGGTCTCCGTCCCGGTGAGCGTCGAGCTGGGACACACCAATCTCCACGTCGCCGACCTTCTGGCGCTCGCGCCGGGCGACGTGATCCCCCTGGACACCGCCCCCGGGAACGACGTGTACGTCCGCGTCGGTGACCGGGGCACCTTCCTCGGTCAGCCGGGTACCCGTGGAAAGCGGCTCGCCGTCCAGATCACCCGGCAGGTCGAGGAGCCCATGCAAGGAGCGCGTTCATGAGCGGTGACAGCCTCTCCCAGGAGCAGATCGACGCTCTCCTGAAGGGTGCCGCCGAGAGCGCGCCCGATGAGGGCGCCGCCGACGCGGCTCCCGCCGGGGATGCCGTCGCCGAGGCGGAGGTCGTCGAGGCCGAGGCGGTCGCCGACGCCGTCGTCGAGGACGCGCCGGCCGAGGACGCCGCGGCCGACGAGCCCGTCGCCGATGCGGCCGCCGACGAGGATGCGGTCGCCGACGCCGGCGATTCCGCGCCCGCGCCCGCCTCGCCCGCCGAGGGCGGACTCGCCGACCGGTTCCCGGAGCTGCTGACGCCCGACGAGCGCGACGCGCTGGGGGAGATCGGCAACATCTGCATGGCGAGCGCCGCCACGACCCTCAGCACGCTGCTGGGCAACCAGGTGCTCATCACCACGCCCACCGTCATCTGCACCACCGAGCAGGACGTGGTGGACACCTACCAGCGTCCGGCCGCCCTGGTGCGCATCCGCTACACGGAGGGCCTCGACGGCTCCAACGTGTTCGTGATCTCCACGCACGACGCCTCGATCGTCGCCGACCTGATGATGGGCGGCTCGGGGACGCCGAGCGAGGAGATCGACGAGATCCACGCCTCGGCCGTCGGCGAGGCGATGAACCAGATGATGGGCGCCTCGGCGACCTCGATGGCGAACATGCTCGGCCGCCGCGTGGACATCAGCTCACCGGACGTCCAGGTGCTGGACCTGTCCGACGCGGGCGCCGCGATCGGCCTGGTGGACGCGGACTCACCCATGGTGTGCGCCAGCTTCGACCTGCAGGTCGGCGAGCTGCTCTCGACCACGCTGATGCAGCTGATGCCGCTGGAGTTCGCCAAGGACCTCGTGACGGGGCTCATGTCGGCCGGTGGGGGCGAGGAAGTGCCCGCTCCCGCCGCCGCCGCGCCTCCACCCGCGCCCGAGGCGGCCGCGCCACCTCCGCAGGCGGCACCGCCGCCCGCACCGGAACCCGTCATGGCCGCTCCCGCGGCCGCGGCGCAGCCGGCCATGGCCCAGGCCGCGGCGACGGTCCAGGAACGTCCTGGAGCGATCGCGCAGCCGGCGGCGTTCCCGTCGCTCGGCGACGGCGCCTCGGCGAGCGTGCAGGGCGATATCGGCCTGCTCATGGATGTCCCACTGCAGGTCAGTGTGGAGCTCGGACGCACCGAGCTCCGCATCCGGAACGTGTTGGAGCTGGTCCCCGGCTCGATCATCGAACTCGACCGCCTCGCGGGCGAGCCGGTGGACGTGCTGGTGAATGGCAAGCACATCGCCAGGGGCGAGGTGGTCGTGATCGATGAGGAGTTCGGCATCCGCATCACGGACATCGCGAGCCAGGCGAACCGTCTGCGGGGACTCGCGGACTAAAGACAGGGTGCGATCGGCTCCCGGGGGGTCAACCCTCGGGCTGAAATGCCGATATCAGGCACCGGAACCACTTCGCTTCACGACGACGAGGTCGACATGCCCTCAGTGCTCATCGCTGACGACGCCGCGTTCATGCGGATGATGGGCTACGAGATCGCCGGTGAGGCAGAGAACGGCGCGGTCGCCGTTGCGAAGTACAAGGAGCTCAAGCCGGACCTGACGACCATGGACATCACCATGCCGGAGATGGACGGTCTGCAGGCCCTCAAGGAGATCCGCTCGGCCGACCCGAGTGCCCGCGTGGTCATGTGCTCCGCGATGGGACAGCAGTCGATGGTGATCGAGAGCATCCAGGCGGGTGCGAAGGACTTCATCGTGAAGCCCTTCCAGCCCGACCGCGTGCTCGAGGCCATCCAGAAGGCGCTCAGCTAGCAGCACCTCGCTTCCCGGCCGGGCCCTCGGGCCCGGCCTGGCTACGCCGTTGCCGAACATCTTCCCGGCACGGCAGGGACGCCTCACACCTCGGCGCCGGATGCGCCATGCCCACCGCGCCACGTGCGCGGCGGCGTGGCTTGCCGTCCTCGTGGCCCCGGCGGTCGCGGTCGCGCAGCGGGCCACCACCGCCGACGAGGCGGTCACGGCGCCGGTGAGCGCCAGCGAGCGTCAGGCGCTGCCCCCGGCCTCGGGCGGCGGCGGCACCGAAGTGGCGTCGGGCATGGGCGGGACGCTGTTGCGCCTCGGCCTGGGCCTGATCGTCGTGGTGGGCCTCATCGTGGGCGTCTACCTGGTGCTCAAGCGCGTGCAGCGCGGTCGCATGCCGGGCTTCTCCGGCGCCGCCGACGACCTCGTGGACGTGGTGTCCACCACGCCGCTGGGCCCCAACCGGTTCCTGCACCTCATCCGCGTGGGCGACGAGCTCATCCTGGTGGGCGCCACCGACCAGTCGGTCACGCCGGTCGCGCGGATCGGCGGGGAGGAAGCGGTCGGCATGCTCGGCGAGTCCATCGACGTGCAGGCCGCCACCGATGCCTTCCGGACCGCGCAGACCCGCACCGGCACCGATCCCCGGGTGCAGGCCGCCGCGACCGCGGCGCAGGCGTCCCTGGTGGAGCGCCTGCGGGCGCTCACCACGCGGCGATAGCCATGCGTCGGTTCACCCCGCTTCCGCACGGCCCCATCGGACCCGCCGACCTGCCCGACCTGCGCACGCGCCTGCTCGAGGCGCTGCCGCGGGAGCCGGAGCGCCGGTCGCTGCGCTGGCTGTTCCGGGGCATGCTCATCGCGCCGGTGCTGCTGGCGGTCCTGTGCGTGGTGTGGCCGTCGGAGCTGAGCGCACAGACGCCCGGCATCAGCGTGGACCTGGGCGCCGACGCCGGCAACAGCTCCAGCACGCTGCAGCTGCTGGCGCTGCTGACGGTGCTGAGCCTGGCACCGTCGATCATCATCATGATGACCTCGTTCACGCGGATCATCATCGTGCTCGGCTTCGTGCGGAACGCCCTGGGCACGCAGCAGATCCCGCCGAACCAGGTGCTGGTGGGCGTCGCCCTGTTCCTCACGATGTTCGTGATGACGCCGACGTTCAACGCCATCAACGATCAGGCGCTCACGCCCCTGATGGACAAGCGCATCGACGAGAAGACCGCGATCGTGCGGGCCGAGGCCCCGATCCGGGAGTTCATGTTCGAGCAGATGAGCGACGACTCCACCGAGATCCAGCTGTTCATGGACATGGCGGGGGAGGAGCAGCCGAAGACCCGGGCCGACGTGCCCACGCGGGTGCTCATCCCGGCGTTCGTGCTCAGCGAGATCAAGAAGGCCTTCGAGATCGGGTTCCTGATCTTCATCCCGTTCCTGATCATCGACATCGTGATCGCCTCGACGGTGATGAGCATGGGCATGGTGATGCTGCCACCAACGGTGATCTCACTGCCGTTCAAGATCCTGCTGTTCGTGCTGGTGGACGGCTGGAGCCTCGTGGCGGAATCGCTCATACGCGGCTTCAACACGGGATAGCCGGCCGTGGATCAGACACAGATCATCTCGATCGGCGCCCGGGCGATGTGGGTCGCCATGGAGCTGTCGCTGCCGGTCCTCGCCGCGAGCCTGGTGGTGGGCCTCATGGTGTCGGTCTTCCAGGCCGTCACCCAGCTGCAGGAGCCCACGCTCACCTTCATCCCCAAGATCCTCGCGGTCGTCGTGGTGGTGGTGTTCACCGGTCCGTGGATGCTGAACACCATGCTCGACTACACCCGTGAGCTCTTCGCGCTGATGGAGGAGGTCGGGCGCTCGACCGGGCCCAACGGGCCATGAGCGACGGCGGCATCCTCGAGGTCATCCAGACCCTCCAGGCGAATGCCCTGCTGTTCGGCCTGATGCTGGTGCGCGTCACGGCCATGTTCACGATCGCGCCGGTCCTCAGCTCCCGCACCATCCCCACCAGGGTGAGGGTGGCGCTGGCGGTGATCGTGACCCTGTCGGCGCTCCCGCTGGTCGCCGACGGCACCGCGCAGGTGCCGGACAGCACGGTCGCCTTCGTGCTGCTGGCCGGCAAGGAGGTCCTCATCGGGGTCCTCATCGGGTTCGTCGCCCAGACCGTGTTCGCCGCCGTGCAGCTGGCCGGCTCCTACATCGACATGGCCGCCGGCTTCGCGATCGCCCAGACGATCGACCCCACCAACAACGCGAACCTCACGATGCTGGGCCGGGTCTACAGCCTGCTGGCGACGGCCGCGTTCATCGCCATCGACGGGCATCTGTGGCTGATCCGCGGGGTCGTGGCGTCGTTCGAGCTGGCTCCGCCCACGGAGCTCCCGAACCTCATGGCGATGACCCAGGGGGTGCTCGTGCGCTCGGACGACCTCTTCGTCATGTCGCTCCAGATCGCCGCACCCCTCATGGCGGCGCTGCTGATCACCGATGTTGCTCTGGGGATCATGTCGCGGGCCGCCCCGCAGATGAACGTCTTCATCGTGGGCCTGCCCGTGAAGGTCGGAGTCGCGCTCGTGGGCTCCGCGATCCTGCTCCCCGCCTTCGCCACTCTTCTGAACGGATTGTCGACCCAGATGCTCGAGGACCTCTCCACCATCCTTCAGGCCACCGGAGGCGGATGATGCCGCCGAAGGCACGCGTGCTCATCTGCGACGACTCGCCGCTCATGCGGCGCGTGCTCGCCGACCTGCTGACCGACGGCGGCATGGAGGTCGTCGCGCAGGTCAGCGACGGCGCCGACCTGGTGGCCGGCGTGCAGCGGTACAAGCCGGACGTGGTGACGCTGGACGTCGAGATGCCGCGCAAGGACGGCCTCTCCGCCCTGGCCGACCTCATGAAGGTCCAGCCGACGCCGGTGATCATGTGCTCCACCCTCACTGGCCAGGGCGCGCGGGAGTCGGTGAAGGCCCTGCAGCTCGGCGCGGTGGACGTGGTCCAGAAGCCCGCGCTGCGGCTCACCCCGTCCGCGTGGGGACCCACGCGCGACGAGCTGGTGGCGAAGGTGCGCGAGGCGGCGATGGCCAAGGTGCGGGCGATCCGCCCGGCCCCGTCGCGGCCGGCGGCCCCCGGCCGTCCCGTGTCCACGGGCGGCGGCCAGCCGCCGGTGAGCGCGGAGCTGGCGGCCCGTGCCCGTGGCGGCAACGGCCCCCTGGTCATCATCGCGACCAGCACCGGCGGCCCGCGCGCCCTGCACGAGGTCGTCCCGCGCCTGCCCGGGCAGCTGGGGGTGGGCGTGCTCATCGTGCAGCACATGCCGGTGGGCTTCACCAAGACGCTCGCCGAGCGCCTGGACTCCGAGTCGGCCCTCACCGTGCGCGAGGCCCGCAACGTGGACAAGATCACCCCGGACGTGGCCCTGCTGGCGCCCGCCGGGTCGCACCTGGAGGTCGCGTCGATCGGCAACACGCGGCTGTCGGACGCCGCGCCGATCGGGAACCTCAAGCCGCGCGCGGACGTCACGATCAGCAGCGCCGCCAAGGTGTACGGCAACCGCGTCCTGCTCATCGTTCTCACGGGCATGGGCAACGACGGCGAGGTGGGTGCCCGCGACCTGAAGAAGGCCGGCGGGCGGATCCTCACCGAGGACGAGCGCACCTGCGTGATCTACGGGATGCCGCGCGCCGTGAAGGAGGCCGGGCTGTCCGACGGCGCCGTGCCGCTCGATGTGATGCCGCTGGCGATCGTGGAGACGGTCGCGGCATGGGGGAGGGCGAAGGCCGCCTGATCCGCGGCGGGTGCCCGGCCGAGCGGCCGGGCGCAACCCGCGAAGCAGGGGCATGAACCCACTCACCGATGAGCAGCTCCTGGAGCGGTCCGGGAGGGACCCCGACGCGTTCGGGGACCTCGTGGACCGGCATTCGGGGGCGCTCCACCGCTACGTCGCGCGCCGGCTGGGCCCGGATGACGCCGAGGACCTCGTGAGCGAGGTCTTCGTGACCGCGCACCGCACGCGCGACCGCTTCGACCCGTCCCGCGGGGCCGTGCGCCCCTGGCTGTTCGGCATCGCCACGAACCTCGTGCACCGTCACCGCCGGGCGGAGGCCCGCCGGCTGGACGCCCTGGCGCGCCTGGCCGGGCGCGCGCCGGCCGGAGCCGAGGACCCGGAGCCGCGCACCGCGGCCGAGCGCGCCGCGCTCGCGACCGCCCTGCGGCGCATGAAGACCGAGCACCGCGACGCCCTGTTCCTGCACGCCGTCGCGGGCCTGACCATCGACGAGATCGGCGAGGCCATGGGTGCGCCCTCCGGGACCGTGAAGGCATGGTTGTTCCGGGCCCGCGCGGTGGGCGCAGAGCACATGACCGCCGTGACGACGGAGGGGATCCGATGACCGAGACCGACGACCTGCTGCGCGACCTGACCTCCGACGTCGAGGACGCCACGCCGATGGCGCGCGCCCGCATGCGCGCGAACGTCCTCAGACGCATCGCGCCCGCGCCCCGTCCCCGTTGGCGCCGCCCGGCCCGGCTGGTGCCGCTCGCCGGCGGCGTCGCCGCCGTGGCGATCGTGACCGCCCTCGTGGTCAACACCGGCTCCTCCGGACCATCGTTGGTCCAGAAGGCCGAGGCGGCCGTCGCCCCGCCCGGGGAGATCGTGGCGATCACCGCCAGCGTCACCGGCTCCGAGACCGGCGGGACGACCGTGCTGATGCGTGACTGGAGCCTCGTCGGCGCCGACGGCTCCCTGCAGATGCGGCGGTTCATCAGCAGCCGGCCCGAGAGCGAGCCGCCGGACGACGAGGACACCGTGGTCGAGGTGGACGGGGCCGGGAACCTCACCCGCGCGGTGAGTTGGACGCCCATCGACCGCCTCAGGTTCGGCCTGGAGCGCGACCGGCAGCCATACGCGAACTCCTGGGCGGGTCTCCTCCGGAACGCCTACCGCCAGGGGCAGCTGCGCGATGCAGGGACGCAGGACGGCAGCCCGGTCCTCGAGGGGCGGCTGACGGCGGTGGAGTCGCCCGGGTCTGAGGGATGCACCACCACCGCGCGGGTCGCCCTGGACACGTCCACCTTCGACCCCCGGTGGCTCGAGACCGCCGAGACGTGCGACGGCGGGCCCGCCGAAACCATCGCCCGCATCACCTTCACGGTGACGCGCGTCCCGGCGACGCCCGAGAACCTGAAGCTGCTGAAGATCGGTCCGTGGCCAGTGAAGGAGGCGGTGCGCATCGACCCCGACACGCTCGCCGAGACCCCGCTCCCGGTCGCAGAGGCCAAGCGCGAGGCCGGAATGGACTGATCACCCGGGTTTTCTCGCCCCGGGGCCGTTGAGCAAATGCGAGGGGAGGCCGATCTAGAGGACATGAGCCTCGAAACCGCCTCCCCTCGCCGTGCAACCGACGGCCCCCTCGCCCCGGACTACGTCCGGTTCTGCGCGGGCATCAAGTCCCTCACCGGGATCGACCTGGGCCAGTACCGCCCCGCCCAGATGGAGCGCCGGCTGCGCACCTTCGCCGAGCGCAACGGATCCAAGGACCTGGACGCGTACCTGACCACGCTGAAGGGCGACAAGAACGCCCTCGACGGGTTCCTGGACCGCATGACCATCAACGTGTCCGAGCTGTTCCGGAACCCGGAGCGGTTCAAGGAACTCGAGACGGACATCATGCCGCGGCTCCTGGCCGCGCACCCCCGGGGCCTCAAGATCTGGAGCGCCGGCTGTTCGTACGGCGCCGAGGTCTACTCGCTCTTCATCCTCGCCAAGGAGCTGGCGCCCCGCGCGTCGCACGAGCTCCACGCGTACGACCTGGACGAGCGCGTGCTGGCCCGCGCGAAGGCGGGCGTGTTCTCGCCCACCGACATGCGCAACGTCAGCCCCGAGCGCCGCGCCAAGTGGTTCACCGAGGTCGCCGGTCCCAGCGGCCCCGAGTGGCACGCCAAGGACGAGCTGCGGCGCGGTATCCAGTTCAAGCGGTTCGATCTGCTGAAGGACCGGTTCCCGACCGGCATGCACCTCATCGCGTGCCGGAACGTCGTCATCTACTTCAACGACGACGCCAAGGACATCCTCTACAAGAAGTTCCTGGATGCCCTCGTGCCCGCTGGCGTGCTGTTCGTCGGTTCGACGGAGCGCATCAACGGGTCCGAGGAGATGGGATGGGAGAAGGCCGGGACCTTCTTCTACGGCCGTCCTGGGCGGTAGCTCAGGCGGCCGCTGCGGTCGCGGTGGCGCGGATCGAACGGTCCGCGGCGCCGCGCCGCACCATGCGCAACGACCACCAGCAGGCCGTCCCGATGGTCTCGGCCAGTTCCTGGACCATGAACAGGCGGGTGCTCTGCAGCACCTGCGCGTCCAGGGCCCCGGCCGACACGTTCACGGTGGCGGTGATGGACAGCTCTCCCACCTCGGGAAGCGCCTTCCCGACGCCCTGGCCGGGCTTCAGCCCGCCGGGACGCAGGGTGATGGACCCCACGTTCGACGAGGCGCCCAGCGCCGCGTCGATCGCGATGACCAGCGGGCGGGGGTCGGCGGCGGCCAGCGGCCCGAGCCGCTCCGCGAGGTTCAGCGCGTGAAGCGGTTCCTCGAGGGTGCCGATCACGGACTCCTCGGGGCAGCCCAGGCGGCGGAGGCGCTGGCCCACCAGCGGGCCCAGGGCATCGCCGGTGGAACGGTCGGTGCCGATACAGGCGAACACCACGGGGCGCTGCGGCGCGCCGTTCAGCGTGAGGGCGCGTTCGAGCGCCGAGCTGAGGGTGATGAGGGCGGTCGGTTCGGTGCCGCGGAGGTTGAGCGTCGAGTCCATGACTAAAGCCTGTCCCTGGGTGGCCGATGACGGTGACGAGCAGGGTAGGAGGGCCCGGGGTGGCTCAGGAACTGCCCATGCGACTAGTGCAGCAGCGGGGGCGGGGCTGGCACCCCGACCTTCGGGCCGCTGAAGACCCAGGGGGACGAACCGGTGGACATGCAGGAGTATCTCGGCCTCTTCCTCGACGAGAGTCGAGAGAACCTTCAGGCCCTGAACGCCTCGATCCTGGATCTTGAGCGGGAGCCCGATGACCCGGGCGAGGCGCTCAACACGATCTTCAGGGTCGCGCACTCGTTGAAGGGCATGAGCGCCACCATGGGCTTCGAGCGCATGGCGGGGCTGACGCACCGCATGGAGGAGGTCCTCTCCAAGCTCCGCGACGGCGCGGCGCCGGTCACGACCGACGTCACCGACGCGCTGTTCGCGTGTCTGGACATGCTGGAGGGCATGGTCAACGACATCGGTGAGGGTGGGGACGGCACCGCCGACACCACGCCGCTGATGGACCGGCTCTCGGCGATCCTGTCCGGCGAGGCGCTCGCCGGGGCCCAGGCCGCCGCGACCATGGCGCCGCCCGCGCCGCCCGCCGCGGTGGAGGAGCCGGCCCAGGCCGAGCCCGAGGCCGATGCGGACCCCGCCACGGCCGATGGGGCCGAGGCCGCTCCGGCCGGGCTCTCGCAGTACGAGGCCATGGTGATCGCGGAGGCCGCGGAGCGCGGGATGACCGTGCACCGTCTCCACGTGACCCTCGAGCCGAACTGCATGCTCCGCGCCGCACGCGCCTACATGGTGGTGCAGGAGGTCGAGGGCATCGGGGAGCTCATCAAGTCCGAGCCCTCCACGGAGGACCTCGAGCGCGAGGCCTTCGACCACGAGTTCACGATCTGGCTGGCCAGCGACCGTGAGGCGGCCGACATCGTCGTCGCCGTCACGTCGGTGAGCGAGGTCGAGACCTGCGACATCGGCGCCATCGACGCGCCGCCGGCCGAGACCGCCGCCGAGGAGGCCCCGGCCGCCGAGGAGGCGCCCGAGGTGGTCGCGGAGGCGGTCGCCGAGGCGCCCGCCGAGCCCGTGGCCCCGCCGGCGCCCGCCGCGCCCGCGCCGGCCAAGCCCGCGGCCGAGGCGAAGTCCGCGGCCGCCGACGGTGGCGCGAAGAAGGCGAAGGCCGCGCCGACCGTCCGTGTCGGCACCGACCGGCTCGACTCCCTCATGAACCTCATGGGCGAGATGGTCATCCACCGCACGCGTCTCTGGCAGCTCTCCGCCGACCACGACCTCGCCGATCTGCGCGGCGCCGTGGAGGAGATGACGCGGGTCACCAACGACCTGCAGAGCCTCATCATGCAGGTCCGCATGATGCCCGTGGAGGCCGTGTTCATGCGGTTCCCGCGCATGGTGCGCGACCTCGCGAACACCCTCGGCAAGCAGCTCGAGCTCATCATCACCGGTGAGGCTCGGCGACCCGCTGGTCCACATGCTGCGCAACGCCGTGGACCACGGCCTGGAGCTTCCCGACGAGCGCATCGCGGCGGGCAAGGACCCCGTCGGGACGGTGCGGCTCACGGCCCGCCACGAGGGCAACAGCGTGGTGATCGAGGTGTCGGAGGACGGCCGCGGCCTGGACCCCGAGGGGCTCCGGAACGCCGTGGTCAAGAAGGGCCTCATGACCCGCGAGGAGGTCGACGCCCTCTCCGACCGCGAGGCGCAGGAGCTCATCTTCCTGCCCGGGTTCAGCACCGCCGCGGTCACCACCGACGTGTCCGGCCGAGGTGTCGGCATGGACGCGGTGCGCGCCAAGATCAACGGCCTGAACGGCTCGGTCGAGATCATCAGCGAGCTCGGCAAGGGCAGCCGCTTCGTCATCCGCCTCCCGCTCACCCTGGCGATCATCCAGGCGCTGCTGGTGAAGGGCGCCGGCGAGGTCTACGCGCTGCCGCTGGAGGCGATCGAGGAGACCGTCGTCATCGACCGCAGCGACACCCGTCCGGTGGACGGCGTCGAGTGCATGGTGCTGCGCGACCACATCGTCCCGCTCGTCTCGCTCCGCGAGCGCCTGGGGCTGTACGGCATGGAGGAGGAGGGCGACAAGCACAGCGTCGTCGTCGTCAAGAGCGGCACGGCGCGTCTGGGGGTGGTCGTCGACCAGCTCGTCGGCCAGCAGGACGTTGTCATCAAGCACCTGCCCGAGTACCTCGGCGACGTCCGCGGGGTCGCGGGCGCCACGATCCTCGGCGACGGCTCCGTCGCCCTGATCGTGGACGTCGGCGCGCTCGGCGACCGCAGAGGAGTCACCGCGTGAGCACCGACACCCCCACACCGGCGGAGGAGACCGCTGCGACGGTCGCTCCGATCGAGCTGAGCGATCTGGACGCCCTGCAGCTCGACGCGCTGCGCGAGGTCGGCAACATCGGCGCCGGCACCGCCGCGTCGTCGCTGTCGCAGATGACCGGCCAGCCCATCGGGATGGCCGTTCCGCGCGTCTCCGTGCTGCCGGTCGAGGAGGTCCCCGACCGCGTCGGCGGCGAGGAGCAGATCGTCGTGGCCGTGTACCTGCGGGTGTTCGGCGACGCGCCGGGCCACATCGTGTTCATCACCGCCGCCGAGACCGCGCACGAGGTGTGCGACCAGCTCATGGGCGGGATGACCTCCGGGGAGCCCGGCCCGTCCGGCTTCTCCGACATGGAGCTCTCGGCGCTGCAGGAGATCGGCAACATCATGACCGGCTCGTACCTGCGGGCCCTCGCGGACCTCACCAAGCTCCACATGGAGCCGTCCCCGCCGGCCCTGGGCGTGGACATGACGGCGGCGCTCCTCAGCGCGGTGCTCGCCGAGGTCGCCATGCACTCCAGCATGGCCCTGCTCATCGAGACCGCTTTCGAGGAGGACGACATGCCGAACTTCGGGCACTTCGTCTACATCCCCGAGCCCGCCGCTCTGACGACGGTGCTCCGCGGGCTGGGCCTCACCGCATGAGCACTCGGGCGACCCCCGCCGCCACGAGCGCTCGCGTGACCTCGCTGAAGGTCGGACTCGGCCAGTTGGTGGTATCCAGCAACCCGGAGGACATCCTGGCCGCTCTCGGCCTGGGGTCCTGCATCGGGCTCACGGTGTTCGACCCCGTCGCCAAGGTGGCGGGGATGGTGCACGTCATGCTGCCGGAGTCGGACATCGCGTCCCGCCCCGGCCCGGAGGGCAAGTACGCGGACACCGCGATTCCCGCCCTCCTCGCCGCCGTGCGCAAGCTCGGCGCCGAGCCCACCCGCCTGGTCTGCAAGATGGCCGGCGGCGCCCAGATGTTCGGCAACGGATCGGGTGGGGGCATGCTGAACATCGGCTCCCGCAACGCGATCGCCGTCCGAGCGGCGCTCCAGGGCGCGGGCCTGCGCCTGCGGGCGGCCCAGACGGGCGGCAACTTCGGCCGCACATTGGAGCTGCGCGTCGGCTCCGGCGTGGTCACCGTCCGCACCGTGGGCGGCCCCACCGAAGAGCTGTAGGACCGCCCCGGCCTCCGGCCGGGCGGGTGAGGCACACGAGCGGCGCCCTCCGGGCGCCGTTCGTCGTTCCGGGCGCTCCGCAACGCCCGGAACGCTCAACTCATCGCGGAAACGGCCGATGGGGGTGACGTGATCGGTCCCCGTCTCGGGCCGTCACCGCTGCCTCTGGCCCCGGATGGGCCGCCCGGCGCGAGCGCGTTCACCGCCATGGAGGGCTGACACCGGAGCACCGGCAGCGGCCCATGGCCGAAGACCGCACAGAGAAAGCAACACCCAAACGCCGCGACGAGGCTCGTGAGCGGGGTCAGGTCGCGCGGTCGACCGAGCTCAACACCGGTGCCGGCCTGCTGGCGCTGTTCATGCTGCTCGCCGCGTTCGGCGGCTCCATGCTCACCACCTTCGCGGAGCTGATGTCCGGCTTCCTGGGCAGCGCGGGCGAGACAGGCGCGATCGGCCCGGGCGACGGCTTCCAGCTCATGATGGACGCCGGGATGACCTCCCTGAAGATCACCGCCCCGTTCGCGATCGGCGGTGCCGTCGTCGGCGCGGTCATGTCCGCCCTCCAGGTCCGCCCGGGCTTCTTCCCGAAGGTCGTCACGCCGCGCTTCTCGGCGATCAGCCCGATCACCGGGGTGAAGCGCCTCTTCTCGATCCGCTCCTTCGCGATGCTCGCCAAGGACCTCCTGAAGATCGGGATCGTCTCCGCGGTGACCTGGTGGTCGCTGAGCGGGCAGATGGACACCCTCATGAACCTCACGGGAGCCGACCCGCAGCGGTCGCTCGCGGTCGTGTCGTCCATCGTCATGAAGCTCGGCTTCGCGGTGGCGGGGGCCTACATCATCCTGGCCATCGCCGACGTCGTCTACGAGCGCTGGCAGCACGAGCGCGACATGCGGATGAGCAAGGACGAGGTCAAGCGCGAGGCCAAGGAGGGGGACATCTCCCCCGAGGTGAAGGCGCAGATGAAGCGCCGGCAGCGCGAGATGGCCGTGCGCCGCATGATGTCCTCGGTCCCCGAGGCCGACGTCGTCATCACGAACCCCACCCACTTCGCGGTGGCGCTCAAGTACACGCGGGACCTGCCCGCGCCGAAGGTGGTCGCCAAGGGCGCCGACCAGGTGGCGCTGCGCATCCGCGCGGTCGCCGCCGAGCACGGGGTCACCGTGATGGAGGACCCGCCCCTCGCCCGGAGCCTGTACGCCGCGGTCGAGGTGGGGCAGCTGATCCCCGCCGAGGCGTTCGCGGCCGTCGCCGAGATCCTCGCCCACGTCTACCGCGTCGCCGGCCGCGAGCCGGCCGTCGCGTGACGGGGGGAGCTGAGCGATGAGCACCGCCACCGAGACCCCCACCGCCCCGGGCACCCGCGGCATGAGCATCGTCGACCGCGTCACCGGCTACGGCGACGTGATGATCGCCATCGCGATCGTCGCCATCGTCGCGATGATGATCATCCCGATGCCGAAGATGCTGCTGGACGTCCTGCTGACGGCCAACATCTCGCTCGCGCTCGCAATCGTCCTCGCCACGATCTACACCACCGAGCCGTTGCAGTTCTCGATCTTCCCGAGCCTGCTGCTCGTGGCCACATTGTTCCGCCTCGCGCTGAACATCTCCGGCACACGGCTCATCCTGCTGGAGGGCGACGCCGGCGAGGTCATCCGGGCCTTCGGGACGTTCGTGGTGGGCGGCAACATCGTCGTCGGCCTCATCGTCTTCACCATCCTCATCGTCATCCAGTTCGTGGTCATCACGAACGGTGCCGGGCGCGTGGCCGAGGTGGCCGCCCGGTTCACCCTCGACGCCATGCCGGGCAAGCAGATGGCCATCGACGCCGACCTCAACGCCGGTGTCATCACCGACGAGGAGGCGCAGAAGCGCCGCACCTCCATCTCCAAGGAGGCGGACTTCTACGGGGCGATGGACGGTGCCTCGAAGTTCGTCAAGGGTGACGCGATCGCCGCCGTGCTGATCGTGTTCATCAACCTCATCGGCGGCATGGCCGTCGGCGTGCTGCAGCAGGGCATGGCGGTCGGCGAGGCGATCCAGCACTTCTCGCTGCTGACGGTGGGTGAGGGGCTGGTCAACCAGATCCCGGCCCTGCTCATCTCCACCGCCACCGGCATCATCGTCACCCGCGCCGCCGGGGAGTCCGACCTCGGGAAGGACCTCACCAAGCAGCTCACCGCGCAGCCGCGCGCCCTGATGATCACCGGATCGGTGGTCACCCTCATGGGCCTGGTGCCCGGACTGCCCACGCTTCCGTTCTTCGTGATCGGCGGGAGCATCTTCGCCCTCTCGATGATCCTCAAGCGGGGACAGGAGGCGGAGGTCGAGGCCCAGGCGGAGTCCGACGCCACGGCGCTGGCCACCCGTCCGTCCGAGCCCGAGAACGTGGCGCAGCTGCTTCCGCTGGACCCCCTCGAGCTGGAGATCGGCTACGGCCTCATCCCGCTGGTGGACAAGGAGGAGGGCGGCGACCTGCTGGGCCGCGTCGCGATGGTCCGGCGGCAGACCGCCACGGAGCTGGGCCTCTCGCTGGCGCCCATCCGCATCCGCGACAACATCCAGCTGCAGTCGCACGAGTACGCCATCAAGATCCGCGGCGTCGAGGTGGCCCGCTGGGCGCTCATGCCCGGCCAGCTGCTCGCCATGAACCCCGGGACCGCCGACGCCCACCTGGACGGCATCCCCACCACCGAGCCGGCCTTCGGCCTGCCCGCGGTGTGGATCTCCGACAGCCAGCGCGAGCAGGCGGAGATCAGCGGCTACACGGTCGTGGACCCCACCTCCCTGGTGGTCACCCACCTGTCGGAGATCATCCGCCGCGACGCCGACGAGCTGCTGTCCCGCCAGGACACCCGCAGCCTGCTCGACCAGCTCAAGGAGCGCTACCCCGCCGCCGTCGAGGAGCTCGTGCCCGACCACCTGTCGGTCGGCGAGGTGCAGCGCGTGCTGCAGCACCTGCTGGTCGAGGGCGTGTCGATCCGCGACCTGGTCACGATCCTGGAGACCCTCGGCGACAAGGCGAAGATCACCAAGGACGTCGCCATCCTCGCCGAGTACTGCCGCCAGGCGCTCGCCCGCGTCATCTGCGGCCGGTACCTCGACGAGCGCGGCACCCTGCGGGCCATCACCCTCGACCCGGACATGGACCGCGAGATCGCCGAGTCGGTCACCCGCACCGAGGACGGCGCCCACCCCTCCATGGACCCCTCCCGCCTCGGGGACCTCCTCGCGGTGCTCATGCAGCAGGCCGAGGCGGCCCAGGCGATCGGCGCCCCGCCGGTGGTCCTGTGCTCGGCCGCCACGCGCCGGCACCTCAAGGCCCTCACCGTCCACGCAATGCCCAACCTGACCGTCCTCTCCTACAACGAGATCCTCCCCGACGTGCGCGTTGAGCCCGTCGGGATGGCACGCGTCGCCTGATAAGGAGCGAGCAGACCGATGCAGATCAAGCAGTTCACCGGATCCTCCGTCGATGAGATCCTCAAGCAGATCCGCGCGGAGCTCGGCGACGACGCCGTGATCATCCAGACCCGCCGCATCGTGCGCGGAGGCATCGGCGGCTTCTTCGGCCGGGAGATGATCGAGGTCACGGCCGCCGAAGGCGTCGACGAGGACCAGCAGGGACGGGACGGCGGCCTCAACCGCGCCGCGGCCCAGTCCGTGCTGGACGTGCGCGACGAGGACGACGACCTCCCGAACCCGTTCGCCCGCCACCTGCAGCACCGCATGTCGGCGGCCACCGAGGCCGAGACCGACCCGCGCATGTACGACGGCCCGCCCGCCGCGCCGGCGAACGTCTACGCCCGCCACGCCGCCGTGCCGGACGCCGAGGAGCGGCCCTTCGCCGCCGGTGGCCCGGAGCGCACCCAGGCGATCATCGAGGCCGCCCGCGAGGCGATGCGGCAGGCCCGCGCCGCCCGTGACGAGCAGGGCGCCGCCATCGCCGATGCGCCGGCGCGCACCGCCTCCGGCCTGCCGACCCCGCCGGAGTTCATCCCGGCCCGGCCGGCGGCACGCGGCGGCATGAACGTCGTGCCGGACGCCGACGACCCCGGCGTGGGCCTCCCGGTGTGGGAGCGCGTCGAGGCCGCCCGCGCCCCGCGCCAGCAGTTCGACACCTCGGCGGCCTACGCCGAGGCGGTCGCCGCCCAGTTCGAGACCGCGCCGGCGCCCGAGCCGGTGGCCGAGGCGCCCGTGGCCCGCCCCACGCCCGCGCCCCGCGCCGAGGTCATCGAGCCGGCCCAGGCGCCGGCCCCGCGGCCCCGCCCGGCGGTCCGCCGCGCGGCGGCCCCGCCGCCCCCGCCCGCCATGGACGACGACCTCGACGACCTCGAGGACATCCCCATGGAGATGGAGGAGGAGCCCCTCGCGGTCGCCGACGAGCCGGCCCCGCCGGCGCAGCCCCGACCCGCCGCCCGCCAGGTGATCGTCTCGGCCGCCGAGCCGGGCCAGGGCGCCGGCAAGGCGTTGGAGGCCGTCCGCGGCGAGCTGCTGGGCGCCGGTGTCGACGCCCGGTACCTCGACCCGTTCCTGGACGGCTTCGCGCGCAGCGCCCTGCCGTTCAGCGACGGCGACGCGGTCCGCGACGCCGTGCGCGGCTGGCTCGGGTCGCGCCTGCCCGTGCCGCGGGAGTGGAAGGGCCGTCCCGCCGGTCACATGCTGGCCTTCGTCGGTCAGAGCGGGGTGGGCAAGAGCACCGTGGTGAGCAAGCTCGCGTGGCGCCTGCACGCCGCCGGCCAGTCGGTCGCGGTGATCTGCGCCGGCGGGAATCCCGACCCCACCCTGGAGGCGGTCGCGCAGCGCCTGGGCCTCACCCTGGCGGTCGCCGACGACGCCGACGGCATCAGCCAGGCGCGGTCGGAGCTCGCCGGGCACGACGCGATCCTGGTGGACACCCCGGGGCGCTCCCACAAGAACCTGGGTGACATGGAGGAGCTGGGCCGCCTGCTGGGACCGTGCAAGGCGGAGGAGGTCCACCTGGTCCTCCCCGTCGCCGTCCATCTCGCCGACCTCGGCGACGTGTCCCGGCGCTTCCGCCTGGCCGGCGTCAACCGCCTCACCCTCACCAAGCTCGACGAGACGCGGTTCCTGGGCAACCTGGTGAACGTGCCGCTGCGCATGGCCAAGCCGCTGGCGTTCCTCGCCGACGGCCCCGGCGTGCCCGGCGACCTGACGCCCGCCGACCCGGTCCGGGTCGCGGAGCTGCTGCTGCCGTGACGCTGTTCCTCGCCAGACGGGACCCGAACTCCCCGGGTCCGCTGCCGCTGCCGGGCACCGAGGTGTGGCTGGAGGACCTCCCCATGGGTCCGCTGGGCACGACCGTCGGTGAGATCCGCGACCTCCGGGTGCGGCTCGACCCGCCGCGCCTCGGCGGCAACGAGGTGAAGATCCCGACGGGCCGCGATCTCGCGATCACGTACTCGGCGGGGGAGATCCCGTGCGAGGCGCGCGCCCGTGTGGTGGCGGCCGACGCGGACGACGCCGCCGGGCTGTGGGTCGAGGTGCGCTCCGTGGAGCGCATGCAGCGCCGCTCGGCGGTGCGTGTGCCGGTGCAGCTCATCGCGCGCCTGGTGGCGGACGCCGCCGACGAGGACTCCGCGGCCGCCGAGGTCCTGGAGTCGGGCATCACGGAGGACCTCTCGGCCAGCGGAGTGCTGGTGCGCCTCTCCGATCCCGTGGCGGTCGGCTCGCGCGTGCGGCTGATGATCCACTGCGGCGGCGACGTCGGTGATGTCGAGGTGGTCGCGACGGTCGTGCGCGTGGACCACGAGGAGCGCGCGGCGCGGCCGTACCGGGCGGCGCTGACCTTCCCGGACATCGACCGGCTCACCGAGTCGCAGCTGGTGCGGTTCCTCTTCGAGCGCCAGCGGGTGCTCCGGCGACGCGCGATCGGGGCGGAGTAGCCGATGGCCAAGGACGCGAAGCCCGAGAAGGCGGCGAAGTCGGCCAAGTCGGCCAAGGGCGGCGACCCTGGCGCGGTGGGCCTGTGGACCCAGCGCTCCCGCGGGATCGGCCTGCTGCTCGGGTTCGGCATCACGTACTGGATCTCGCGTGGGGAGGGGCTTCCGACCTCCGACGCGATCCTGCGCGGCGTCGTCGGCGCCATCGCGATGTCGCTGGTGTGCTGGTGGTGCGCGCTGCTGGTCATCCAGGCCCTCATGCGGACCGCGGTGAGCCGGCAGAACGAGGACCTGGTGGCCGCGCAGATCGCGGCGACGCGGGACGAGGAGCCCGACGAGTCCGAGGGACAGCGGTGATTGTCGTCACGAGAGGAGGGTGAGCGGTGATGTCGAGTCTTTCGATCGGTGGTCCCCGATGGTTCCCGGCGTTCGACGCCTCCACCGTCGGGATCGGCAACACGGACCGGGCGCGCCCCGTTCCGGACCAGACGCGGGGCCGCCAGGTGGGCGGGTCCGACGGCCGGCCGGACGACGAGGGTGACGACGGGCGTGACACCCGGCGGCAGCGTCCCGACGCGGCCCGTCCGGGCGGCGCCCCCGACCCCTCCGGGAATGCGGGCCGCCGGCTCGACGCGTTCGCCTGATGGCGCCCTCGGCGGCGCGCCCCGCCTACCTGGTGGTGCACAGCGATGACGACGGCACGTATGTCGGCGGGCTCATGCTCACCGACGAGAGCGGCCTGCCGGTGGACTTCCGGTACACCGACCCCATCACGCCGACCCGGCTGCAGCGCGCCCTCTACGGCGGTGCCGTGGTGGCGGCCACCCTCCTGAAGGCCGCGAGCGAGCCGCCGACGGTGCTGCTGGTGGAGGACGAGTCCCTGTTGGACGCCATCTCGGCCGACTGCCCGGTGGCCGTGATCGGCCCATCGCGCGTCCCGCCGCTCGGCGAGCGGGGCGCCACCCGCACCGACGTGCCCGGCGAGACGCTGGTGCAGGTCACCGACGGCGCCAACCCGGTGCGCATCAGCGTGGCCGACCCGGCGACGACCGCCGAGGTCACCGCGGCGCTGGTGGCGCTGGGCGGTCGCATGGATCCCCTGGAGCCCGCCGACCGCGTGCGGGCCGCGCTGGAGCTCATCGCGGCCGGCGAGAGCGTGTAGGCCGGCACGATGGCCCGGCGCACGGTCGCCGAGGAGCTCCGGCGGGTGCTGGCCCGCCTGGGCGGGACGCCGGCCGCGCGCGAGGTGCCGCCTCCGGCCGTCCAGGTCCACGCCCCGGCGCTGTGCGTCGCGCTCACCACGCCGCTGACGCTGGGCATCGCCGCGGACGCCGGCGTCGTGCCGGGCCCGTCGGCCACCGGCCGGCGGCTCGATCCGGAGATGGTGGCCACCGAGGGCCATGGGCTCGCCACCATCCTGCGCGCCCACGGGCGCGACGCCGTGGTGCGCATCGCCCCGCCCGAGGTCCTGCGGGGCGCGCTGTCCGCGGTGCTGCGGGTGCACGGGGCCGGCCCGGCGGGTATCGCGGCCACCGCCTCGGCGGTGGGCCTCTGCGCGGCGCGGGCCCTCCCGGGGCCGCGCTCGCTGGGGGACTGCGTTCCCGGCCACGTCGCGCCGCTGCCGCCCATCGTGGCGGTGGGAACCCGGCCCCACCCCGAGGGCCCGCTCTTCCTCGCACATCGCGAGCGGGTGGACTGGGGGCTCATCGGCCGGGAGCGGCTGGCGCGCGGATGGGCGCGGGTGCTGCGCGACCACGCCCTGCCCGCCGACGACCTGCGGCTGATCGGCGTGTTCGGCCCGCTCCCGCTCGCGGCGGTCGCGGGGGTGGTGCTGGGCGCCGACGGCCGGCTGGGGGTGCGGCTGGTGCGTCCCCGGCTTCCCGGCCCGGCGGGGGACGTGGTGCTCGCGCGCCACGAGCCCTCCGGCACGCTGCTGCGCACGGATGTCGCCTGAACCCGGGCCGCGGGCGGGCGGCCGCCCGCGTGACTACGATCAGCCGGTCCCGCGGGCGCGAAGGCGGTCCGATACCGCCGAAAGGGTGTAGATGAGGCTCAAGTCGAGGGTGATGGTTGGCGTCGGCAGCGCCGCATTGGTTGCGCTTCTTCCGGCCGTGGCGGCGGCGCAGGATCCCGGGACCACCCCCACCGTTCCGGTCGTCGTCCCGCCCGCCCCGGGCGTGATCGCCGCCGGAGTGACCATCGAGGGCGTGGACGTGAGCGGCCTCACCCCGCGCGACGCGGAGCTCCGGATCGCCACCGAGGTCGTCGCGCCCAAGCGCCGGCCGCTGGTGGTGGTGATCCGCGGACGCCGGATCGCCATCTCACCCGACGCCGCCGGCTACCGGTACTTCATCTCGCGCGCGGTGCTGGGCGCCATGAACGTGGGCCGCACCCAGCCGCCCGGTCCCGTGGAGATCCCGCTCACCGAGCGCGTGGAGCTCGGCAAGCTCAAGAAGGTCCTGGAATGGCGCGCACGCAAGCTGCGCGTCGCCCCGAAGGACGCGAGCGTCGCGTACTCGGCGCGCACCGGGAAGGTGACGATCACCCGGTCACGCCCCGGCGTGGAATTGGACGTGCGGGCATCGCTCACCACGGCCCGCGACGCGATCCTCTCCGGTGACCGCGCCCCGCTCACGCTTCCGCTGGAGCGCGTCGCCGCCGACGTCGCGAAGGTCCCCACCACGGTGTTCGTCGACCGCGGGCGCTTCCGGCTGACCCTCGTCCGGTCCAGCGGCATCCGCACCTTCCCGATCGCGGTTGGCCAGCCCGCCTACCCCACCCCTGCGGGGCGGTTCAGCATCGTCGACAAGCAGCGGAACCCCACCTGGTACCCGCCGGACTCCCGGTGGGCCGCGGGACTCGGGCCGGTGGCCCCCGGCGCGGGGAACCCCCTCGGCACGCGCTGGATGGGCATCTCCGCCCCGGCGATCGGCATTCACGGCACGCCGTCGCCGGGCTGCATCCGCATGTACATCAGGGATGCCGAGCGCCTGTTCGAGCTCGTCGAGGTGGGGACGCCGGTCACGATCATCTGATCCGCGCGGGGCTGGTCTAGGGTGCGCTCAATGATGGAACGCACCGGGACCGCCCCTGCATGGCTCCGCTGGGGGCTCCGCATCGCCCTCGGCGCCACCCTGTGGGTGGCGGGCAACGCGGCGTACGCGGGGCAGAACACCGTGGCCGTCGTGGCCGCGCTCGTGGCCCTGGTGCTCGCCGCCGGCGTGTGGCGGACGTCGCGCGGCGGCGCCTGAGGTCGATCAGGAGGCCCGGTGCGCGGCGAAGGCCGTCCACCCACCGGACAGGGCCAGGTCCCCGTACCCCGGGATCTCGGCGGCGCTGAGCCCGGCGGCCCGCATGGCCGTGAGCACGCGCCCCGGCGGGATCAGCGCAAGGCGGTGGACCTCGTCGGTCCGTCGCCAGGTGTCGCCCGCACGCTCGAACAGCACGATGCTGCGGGTCAGCGCCGTCCCGCCGTCATCCTCCACCGCCAGGCTGCACACGACCCGCCCGTCGTGCTCCACCCAACGGGACACCGGCTCCGCACCCGCACGGCCCGGGCCCGCGACATCGCACAGGACGACCCCGGACGGGTGCAGCGCGGCGGCGATGCGGGCGAACAATGGGTCCAGGGACTCCCCACCGGCCCGCGGATCGACGGCGTAACCGAGGACCTCCCCGACCGCCACGACCGCGACGCAGGCGGGGATCTCCGCGTCCAGCGCGGGAACCTGCACGAACCGGGCACCGGGCACGCGCCGGCGGGCGATCGCGAGCATCGCCGGTGACACGTCCACGCCGAACACCTCGAAGCCCGCCGCGGCCACACGCTGCGCGAGGATCCCCGACCCGCACCCCAGATCGACGACCAGGCCCGAGCGGATGCCCGCGTGCGCGAGGCGGCCGAGCAGATCGCCGGCGGCGGCCTCGGCGACGAACCCGAACCCGGCGTCATGGGCCGCCGCGAGGCCGTCGCCGTAGAACGCCGGATCCACCGCCCGTCAGGCCTCGTCCACCTCGCGGCGCAGCTCCAGGCGGCGCTCGGGCGTGACGTCCATCCAGTCGATGTCGCGGATCGCCCCCTCGAGCGCCCACAGCAGGATGAGCGTGACGTCCCACGGCCGCCATGCCTTCACCATCCGGTAGGCCTCGGCCGCACCCACGCGCCGCAGCTCGTCCGGTGTGTCGATGCCAACCTCGGCGAGCCAGCGCGCCGATGTGGGGCCGATGTTGCGCATGCCGGCCTGCTCGGCCTCGCGGCTCACGCTGCGCCCGCCAGTCCGAGTGCGGTGCGGATGCGCGCCGCCGCGGGCTCCGGCAGCAGGGCCGTCACGTGCAGCCCGTCGTCGGTCGCGTCCTCGCGCACCTCGTGGCCCTGCTTGTAGATGTCGGACAGCAGCGCGCCGTTCGCGTACGGGATCACCACGTCGAGCGCGGTGAGCTGCCCGCGGGCGAGGTCGGCGAGCCGGTCGCGCAGGCGGTCCAGTCCCTCGCCGGTGACGGCCGAGGTGAGCATCGCGCCCGGATTGCGCGCCAGCAGCGCGGCCCGCTCGTCCGGCACCAGGCGGTCCACCTTGTTGAACACGGCGATCCGCGGGATCTCCCCGGCGCCGATCTCCTCCAGCACGTCCTCCACCGCCAGCGCCTGGGCCAGCCGCCGGGCCTCCGGCTCGGAGGCGTCGGCCACGTGCAGGATCATGTCGGCGTCGCGCACCTCGTCCAGGGTGGAGCGGAACGCCTCCACCAGCTGGTGCGGCAGGGCACGGATGAAGCCGACCGTGTCGGACACCAAGACGCGGTAGCCGCGGTGCTCGATGGCCCGGGTCGTGGGGTCCAGGGTCTCGAACAGCGCGTTGTCGACGGCCACGCCGGCGCCGGAGAGGGCGTTCATGAGGCTCGACTTGCCGGCGTTGGTGTACCCGGCCAACGCCACCCGGGGCACCCCGGAGTCCATCCGCTGGGTGCGCATGACCCCGCGGGAGCGGTCCAGGTCGCGCAGCCGCCGGCGCAGCACGGCCATGCGGTTGCGCAGCAGGCGTCGGTCGGACTCCAGCTGGCTCTCACCGGGGCCGCGGGTCCCGACTCCGCCGCCCAGCCGCTCGAGGTGCTGCCACAGCCCCTCCTGCCGCTGGTACGAGTACTCCAGCTGGGCGAGCTCGACTTGCAGCTTGCCCTCGGCGGTGGTGGCGTGAAGGGCGAAGATGTCGAGGATGACGGCCGTCCGGTCCACCACCCGGATCTTCAGGCGGTCCTCGAGGATGCGCTGCTGGCGGGGGCTCAGCTCCCCGTCCACGGCCACCAGGTCGGGCTTGGTGGCGCGCACGAGCTCCTCGACCTCCTCGAGCTTGCCCTTGCCGAGGTAGGCGCGCTGGTCCGGGTGCGGGCGCTGCTGGACGATCGTCCGCGTCACGTCGGCGCCGGCGGTGCGAAGCAGCTCGGTGAGTTCGTTCAGCGAATCCTGGGCGGTCTCGTCGTGACGCAGGACCGAGGCGATCACGATGGCGCGCTCGGGGCCGATCCGCGGCAGGGGCATGTCCCGCTCGTCGCGCTCGGCGCGGCCGCGGTACGTGCGCTGGAGGTCACGGTCCTTCCCGTGGTCCTTGAAGCGGTCCTTTCCCACGCCTCAATCATGCCGCGCTTCGGGGACGGCACACCACGGGGATGTCAGTTCTTGGACTCCTGGACCAGGATGAGCCGCTCCATCGCCTTGGCGACAACGTTGTCGGGCACCGACCCCGTCGCACGTACGACCAGCGCATTCGGGCCGACCGTGCGTGTGAGCACCCGCACGCGGTCCCCGCCCTCCTGACGGGTGCCCTGCGCGCCCGGGAGGTCCCTGGGCGTCCAGGCGGTCACCCCGGGGTCGCCGAGGTCCTGCTGGGAGACCTGCAGGGAGAAGTTGAAGGCGATCGCCTTGGACGGCCAGACGGTCACGACCGCGGCCATCCCGCCGCCGCCGGTGGCGGTCCAGCGGCGCACCCCCGACCGCTCCAGGCCGGCGTCGACCATCTGCTGCGCCTGCGTGGTGTCGCGGGTGCCGAGGAGGGCGTCCAGCACGTCCACCGGGCCCGGCGCGACCGGCCCGCCGTCGTCCGCCAGCCCGTTCGGCGTCGGCAGGACCGTCAGCAGCTCCACCGGGTCGGCGGACGCCCCGCCCTTGTCGCGCGGCCCCTCGGGCCCGCAGCCGCCGGCCAGCAGCGCGCAGGCGGCCAGCAGCGCGGCGGTGCGCGCGAGGCGGCCGGCAGAGATTAACCAGCCCTCAACAGGTGACATGTGGGTCATGTTTCCAGGTGCCCCTATACTCGCCCTGAGGTCACGGAGGCGTCCTCGGGGGGCGCCGGTGGCCGAGATCGAGGAGGACGCATGAGCCCCGCTACACAGCGGATCGGCAACACTTTCAAGACCTTCGCGCTGCTGGCCGCGCTCACCGGGCTCCTGCTCGTGTTCGGGCAGGTCGTGGGCGGGTCGAACGGCCTGATCATCTTCGCGGCCATCGCCGTGATCTTCAACTTCGCGGCGTACTGGTTCAGCGGGCCGATGGCCCTCAAGATGAGCCGCGCGCAGCCGGTGAGCGAGCAGGAGGCTCCCGAGCTGCACGAGATGATCGCGACGCTGTCCGCGCGCGCCGGGATCCCCAAGCCCGGCGTCTACATGACGCCGGCCGAGCAGCCCAACGCCTTCGCGACGGGCCGCAACCCCAAGCACGCCGCGGTCGCGGTGACCAGCGGCATCATGCAGGCGCTTCCGCGCCGCGAGCTGGAGGGCGTGATCGCCCACGAGCTCGCCCACATCAAGAACCGCGACATCCTCATCGCGAGCGTCGCGGCCATGGTGGCGGGCGCCATCTCGGCGATCGTGAACGTCCTGCAGTTCCAGATGCTGTTCGGCGGCGGTGACGACGACGACAGCCCCCTCGGCTTCATCGGAACCATCGCGGCGATGATCCTGGCCCCGCTGGCCGCGGTCGTCATCCAGATGGCCATCTCCCGCCAGCGCGAGTACGTGGCCGACGCGACCGGCGCCGAGATCCTCGGCGACCCGAACCCCCTGGCCGACGCGTTGGTTAGGCTCCATCGGGGGACGGAGGTCGTCCCCATGCAGGTGAACCAGGCGGCGGCGCCGCTGTACATCGTCAACCCGCTGGGGAGCTTCGGCCGCAAGATGAGCGGCCTGTTCTCCACCCACCCTCCGATGGAGGAGCGGGTGGGTCGCCTCCGGGCGATGGCGGCGTACAGTCACCGCGCCTAACCGACGAGCGGCGGGAGCGACGATGGGTCTTCAGGAAGAGGTTGCCAAGCTGGTCGGCAGTGAGTCGGCCAAGCACAAGCGGCTGGTGGAGTACGTGATCCGGCAGATCGGCACCGACCGGAACCTGGCGGAGGTCCTCGACGACCCGTACGTCACGAACCGGCTCTCCCCGCTGGAGCGGCGAGCGCTGCTCGAGGAGCCCGAGATCATCGACGCCGTGCACGACGAGTTGCTCGGTGAGATGCGGGCGAAGCTCGAGGCAGCTGTCGGAGAGTAGGGGTACACTCGTCCCTGTGATCGGGGACAACAGTGACCGTCAGCGACCAGGGCGGGGTGCCCCGTGCACCCCGCCCTTGCTGCGTCTGCACGCCGTCTAGCGGCGGGGGTCCCGGGTGCGTGAGTTCTTCGAGCAGAACGAGACCATCATCCTGTTCGCCCACGGGTTGGTGTTCTTCTCCCTGGGCTTCGCGGTGTGGATCCAGCGGCGGCGCGCGAGCCGGCTGGTCCTCACCAACGCGCTGATCTGGCTCGCCGCCTTCGCGTTCATCGAGGCGTTCGCGGTGTGGGGTCAGGTCTTCGTCCCCATCCAGGAGGAGTATCTCGACGACAACCTGGTCGATGCGCTGGTGGTGTTGCGCGGCCTCCTGCAGACCGGGGCCTTCCTCTTCCTGGTCCAGTTCGGTCTGCGGCTCCTGCAGCTGGCCCCGAGGACGCGCCATGCGCTCACCGCCCTCTCGATCGTGGCGTGGTGCGCGCTGCCGATCCTCACCGCCGTGCTCGCCCGAAGTCAGGGCTGGGGCGTGGTGGATTGGGAGCGGTCACTGGACGCCACGGCGCGCCTGATCTTCCTGCTGCCCGGCGCCATGCTGGCCGCCGTGGGCCTGTGGCGCCAGCGCGGCGCGCTCACCGCCGCCGGCATGACCGGCATCAAGAGCTACGCGGCGGCCGCAGCCGGCGTGCTCGCGATCTACGGCGTCCTGGCGGGGCTCATCATCGAGCCCGCGCCGTGGGCCCCCGGGCCGATGAGCGACCGCTCGTGGTTCGAGGCCACCGGGCTGCCCCTGGCGGCGCTGCGCGGTCTCGCGGGCCTCGCGCTGTGCGTGCTGGCCGTCAAGCTGCTCGAGATCTTCGAGGTGGAGGCCAAGCAGCGCCTCGACGCCCTGGAGCGATCCCGGGCCGTGGCCGAGGAGCGGGCCCGGTTCCGCCGCGACCTGCACGACGGCACGATCCAGTCCATCTACGCGGCGGGCCTGCACCTGGAGGCCCTCGCGATCCGGGTCAAGGACGACGAGATGCGGCGCGAGGTGCGCAGCGTGGTCGCCGACCTGAACACGGTGACCGACGACATCCGCCGGTACATCACCGATCTTTCGGAGACACCCGACACCGCGGCCGGCATCGCCGACCGGCTCGGCGTCCTCGCCCAGGAGTTCTCCCAGGAGACCGGCCTGGAGGTGCGGATGCGCGTGAGCGGCGTCGGGGTGAGCGGCCCCATCCCGGACGGCGCCGGACGCCACCTGGAGCAGATCCTCCGTGAGGCGCTGTCCAACAGCGCGCGCCACGCAGGGCAGTGCACGGCCGATGTGAACCTCGCCTTCGCCCCGGACGAGCTCGAGCTGGCCGTCCGCGACGACGGGTGCGGCGTCCACGCGGCCGAGAACGGCCGTGACGGCCACGGCCTGCGCAACATGCGCGAGCGCGCCCGCCGCATGGGCGGCCGCCTCACCTTCGACGGATCCGCCGGCACGCGGATCATCGTCGCCGTACCGCTGGATTCCGACGTGCCGGCCCCCCTCCCGACTCCACGACCCTTTCCCGAGGTGATCCCCTCATGAGCACCAATACCGAGTCCATCCGCGTGCTGATCGTCGACGACCACGCCGTCGTCCGGATCGGGCTCAAGACCCTGCTCGCGAACACCGCCGGGTTCCGTGTGGTCGGGGAGGCCGGGACGGTCGCCGAGGCCATCGCGCTCGCCGTCCAGGCTCGACCCGACGTGGTCCTGATGGACGTGCGGCTGCCCGACGGCAGCGGCGTCGAGGCCTGTCGCCGCATCAAGGCCGACAACTCCGAGATCCGCGTGGTGATGCTCACCTCGTACCAGGACGAGGAGGCCATCGTGGGCGCGGTCATGGCCGGCGCCTCCGGCTACCTGCTCAAGCAGGCCGACTCGGACCGGCTCACCCAGGCCATCCGGGACGCGGCGGCCGGTGAGAGCTCGCTGGACCCGCGCGCCGCCGGGACCCTGCTGAGCCAGTTCCGCGAGCTGTCGGCCAAGCAGGCCGAGGCCGAGCTGGCCGGGCTCACCGATCGCGAGCGCCGCATGCTCGCCCTCATCGCCGAGGGCTACACCAACCGGGCGATCGGCGAGGTGCTCCACCTCTCCGAGAAGACCGTGCGGAACCACGTGAGCCAGCTGCTGCGCAAGCTGGGCTTCCAGCGGCGGTCCCAGGCCGCGGCGTGGGCCGGGCAGCGTCGCCTGGAGCTCCCGCCGGCCTGACGCTCCGCGGGGTCGCGGACCGGCCGTCCGGGCGGTAACGGACAGCCGGTCGCCGGGGTACCATCGGCGCCGAGCCGCCCGGCTCGTGAAACCCTTCAGGAGGACCCGCATGAGCACCCCGGCCGGTTGGTACGACGACCCCACGCGCGGTGGTCGTCTGCGCTACTGGGACGGTGCCCAGTGGACGGAGTGGGTGAGCGAGAACGGCCAGACCGCCAGCGAGCCCATCGGCGCGCCGGCGGCGCCCGCCTCCGGGACGCCCTCCCAGGTGGTGGAGGTCCCCGCCGAGTACGCCTCGGTGGGCCAGCAGGCCGCGCAGCCGACGCCCGGCATCCAGCCGGCCCCCGCCGCCGGCGGCACATGGGGTGCGACGCCCGCGGCCGCGGGCACCGGCGCGACGGCCGCGTACCCGGTTCAGCCCATCGGCCGCATCGGCCATCTCGTCGCGGCGGCCGGCGGCCTGCTCACGCTGGGCTCCATCGGGCAGACGCTCACCGAGCAGCCCGGGCTCGTGAAGTACGAGGCGTCCGCCGCCGTGCCGGTCACCGGTCTGGTGCTCACCGCCGCCTGCGTGGCCGCGGCGTTCGTCCCCAACATCTGGGCGCGCCTGGCCGGGCACCTCGTGGGTGCCGGCGCGACGGTGTTCCTGCTGCTCTTCATGCTCGGCACCAAGACCGGTGACGAGTTCCTCGCGGGCGTGGACGTGGAGGCGAAGGCCGGCTGGTGGTTCATCGCGTTCGCCGCGCTGCTGGCGCTGGTGGGACTGCTGGTGGCGACGTTCTTCTTCACCACAGCCGCCCGGGGCGATGACGGCCGCGACAAGGGGGCCGCGCCCTTCGGGATCATCGGGTTCATCGTCGCGCTCGTGGGAGGGCTGGTGATCCCGCTGGCGGCGGCCGGCGGCGCCGCCAGCCTGCTGGGCAAGCACGACAGCGACGCCTCGTCCGGCCGCATCGGCGGCCGCGGGCTGGCGATCGCCGGGTTCTGGTTCGGCCTGGCGGCCTTCGCCGCCTGGACGCTGGGGCTCTGGATCGGCGGGGTCGTGGCCCAGCCCTGACCGGAACGGCGCGGGCGCCCACGGGGCCGCCCGCGCCGTCGGGACCTCCCATTAGTGTGTTTCCGGATGCATGATTTACAATGCGTCTGTCCGAAAGCAGGAATCACCGTGGAACACACATCCGAACTGCGCACGATCGGTACATCCACCGTCGCTGAAGCCGCGCACGGCTGGACGTTCCTGACCAACCACGCCCACGTGATGGTGGCGCTGGCGATGGATCCCGACATGCGCGTGCGCGATCTCGCGGACGCCGTGGGAATCACCGAACGTGCCGCCCAGCGCATCGTGGGCGAGCTCGTGGACGGGGGCTACCTCCGTCGCGAGAAGCACGGCCGGCGCAACCGGTACCACCTGGATCCCTCGCTGCCGTTGCGCCACCCGCTGGAGGGGCACCACAGCATCGGCCGCCTGCTGGACGTGCTCGCGGAGGAACGCGAGCCCGACATCAGGCCCGCGCAGGCGAGCTGACCTCCACGCCCGTCGTGGCCGATCAGGCCTCGGCGGGCGGCGGCGGGGGAGCGGTGATGCGCACGCGGGTGACGCGCTGGCCGCGCATCTCGTCGACGGTGAAGTCCACCCCGTCACGCTCGATCGTGTCGCCCGGCACCGGCAGCCGGCCGAGCGCGTCGAACACCAGGCCGCCCAGCGACTCGTAGGGGCCGTCCGCGAACTCCAGGCCGGTCAGCTCGGCGACCTCGGAGATCGCGAGCGAGGCCCGCACCAGCCACGCCCCTTCGCCGACGTGCTGGACGGGTGTGACCGGGGTGTCGAACTCGTCGTCGATCTCCCCGACGATCTCCTCGATGAGGTCCTCGAGGGTCACCACCCCGGCGACGGACCCGTACTCGTCCACGACCACCGCCAGGTGGTCGCGCCCGCGCCGGAACCGGGTGAGCAGGTCGTCGAGGCGCGCGGTCTCCAGCACCATCTGCGCGGGGCGAAGCAGCGGCGCGAGGTCGCTGGGTGCGTCGGGCACGTCCATGGCCTCCAGCAGCCGCCGCACATGGAGGGTGCCGCGGATGTCGTCCAGATCCCCGCCGTGCACGGGATAGCGCGTGTAGGGGTGGCGTCGCACCATCGCCGCGGCCTCCGCGGGGCTCAGGCCGACGTTGAGCGCCACGACGTCGGGACGGGGGACCATCACCGTGCGGACCTGCTGCTCCGGCAGCTCGAGCACGCCCAGCAGCATCCGCTGCTCGTCCTCCTCGAGGATCCCCTCCTCGCCCGAGGACTCCACCATGAGCCGCAGCTCCTCGGCGGTCCGCTGGCCCATCACCGACGGCTCCGGCAACCCCAGCAGGCGGGTGGTGACGCGGGAGAGGCGCTCCAGTGCCCACACGAACGGCCGGAAGGCGGTCGCGAAGGCGCGCACGGGGCCGATCACCGTCACCGCCACCCGCTCCGGGTGGGTGAGGCAGGCGGTCTTGGGCACGATCTCCCCGAGCACGACCGTGAGCGCGGTGACCACCGAGAAGGCGATGGCGATGCTGATGACGACCGTCGCGGTCCGCCCCACGATGTTGCCCAGCGGATCGAACGCACCGCCGACGATGCGCCGCACCGCCGGCTCGCCCACGGCACCGGCGGCCAGCGACGCGGCGGTGATCGCGACCTGGACGGCCGAGATGAAGCGGGTCGGGTCGGCCTGCAGGTCGATCACCCGCTGGGCCCGGTGCGATCCATCGCGGGCCATCTCGCGCAGCTTCAGCGGGTTCGCCGACACGAAGGCGTATTCCGCCGCGACGAAGAAGGCATTCCATGCGACGATCACCGCGAGGGCGATCAGACCGAGCGTCACACCGTGTCTCCGGATTCACCGACCGTGGCCTGGGAGTATGCCTTGCCTGGGCGCGTGCGCACCCCCGGACCGCCTGCGCCCCAGGAAAGCTGATCGGTGGTATAAGCTGCGCCCCGCACCGGACCCGTCCTGTGGTCCGTCCACGCCATGCCAGGGGTGTGATGCAGATGTTCGGAGGCTTCCGGGCCTTTCACGCGGCGCCCGACGCGGTCCCCTCGGGGACGGGCGCTCCCGCACTGAGCGTGCGGGGCGTGAGCAAGCGGTACAACACGGGCGCGCTCGCGCTCACCGAGACCTCCATCGACGTCGCCGAGGGCGAGTTCGTGTCGCTGGTGGGTCCCTCCGGCTGCGGCAAGTCCACGATGCTGGGCCTCATCGCCGGGCTCCTGGCGCCCGACACGGGCTCCATCGAGCTGGACGGGGCCCCGGTGACCGGGCCGGGCGGCAGCCGGGCCATGGTCTTCCAGGACGCGGCGCTCATGCCGTGGCTCACCGTGCGCCACAACGTCGAGTACGGGCTGCGCGCTCAGGGCGTCCCCCGCGCCGAGCGCCGTGAGCGCGCCCTGGAGGCCATCGCGATGGTCCGTCTGGAGCACGTGACCGACCGGCACCCCCACGAGCTGTCCGGCGGGATGCGGCAGCGGGTGGCGATCGCCCGCGCGCTGGTCCTTCGCCCGCGTGTGCTGCTCATGGACGAGCCCTTCTCCGCGCTCGACGCACAGACCCGCACGGTGCTGCACGAGGAGCTCCAGCGCATCTACCTCGAGACGCGTCCCGCGGTGGTGTTCGTGACGCACAACCTCATGGAGGCCGCCTTCCTGGCGGACACCGTGTACCTGATGTCCTCGGGCCCCGGCCGGATCGTGCGCCGTTACTCGGTCGACGTGGCCCGCCCCCGCGAGGAGCGCGACCCGCGGCTCACCGAGATCCGGAACGACATGCTGGAGCGCATGCGCCAGGAGGCGCACGACCAGGCCGCGGCCACGGGCCGCCCGCCGCTCGCCGCGACCGCAGCGGTCGCCGAGTGACCGCCGAGCCGGCCGGCGGCCGGACGGGCGTGCCGGGCACGGCCGCCGTTGTCACCGCCGCGGTGTGGGTGGTGCGCCGGCTGTGGCTGCTGGCGCTGCTGCTGTTCCTGTGGTGGCTGATCACGCGGGCCGGGTGGGTGAGTGCGGTCAAGCTGCCGCCGCCCGCCGACGTGTGGCAGGAGCTCGTCGACGCCTTCCGCGACCGCGACCTGCTGGGCGCCATCGGCAGCACCCTCGGGCGACTGCTGCAGGGGTGGGCCGTCGGCGTGGCGGCGGCCGTGACGTTGGGCTTGTTCGCCGGGGCCATCCCGTTCGTGGAGGACGGCGTCCGCCCGCTGATGTCGGGGCTGCAGGCCGTGCCGACCATCGCCTTCCTGCCGGTGGCGATCCTGTGGTTCGGGTACGGCCCGGCCGCCGTGATGGCCATCACGATCTTCGGCACGTTCAAGCCGATGACGCTCGCGACCATCAGCGCGGTGCACCAGATCTCCCCGACGCTGCGTCAGGCCGGGCGCGCCATGGGCGCGAAGGGGCTGTTCTTCCAGCGCACCCTGGTGCTCCCCGCGACCGTCCCCGCGCTGGTGACGGGCCTGCGCCTGTCGTGGGCGTTCGCCTGGCGGTCGCTGATGGCCGCCGAGCTCATCGTGGGCGGCACCCCCGGCCTGGGCCAGCTGCTGGAGGAGGGCCGCGAGCTCAACGACATCCAGCTGGTCATCGGGGTGATCGTGGTGATCGCCGCCATCGGCATCGTCGTGGAGCAGGTGGCCTTCACCCGCTTCGAGCGCTGGGTCAAGCATCGGTGGGGGCTTGCCACCCCGGTCTGACCGCCGCCTGGCCGGGCTGGTCGCCCTCCTGCTGCTGCTGCTCGGCCTCGCCGGCTGCGGCGGCGGGTCGGGCGACGGCGGCCAGCTGCGGCTCGGCTACTTCCCGAACATCACCCACGGCCCGGCGCTGATCGGGGTGCAGGAGGGGATCTTCGAGCGCGACATCACCGCCATGGCCGTGACGCCCGAGAAGTTCGCCACCGGCACGGAGGCGGTGGCCGCGATGCTCTCCGGCTCGCTCGACGCCTCCTACATGGGGATGGGCCCGGTCATCACCACGCTCAGCCGGGCGCCCGGGTCGCTGCGCGTCGTGGCGGGCGTGGGGGAGGCCGGCGCGGTCCTGGTGGTGCGCCGGGGCGCCGGCATCCGCAGCGTCGCCGACCTACGGGGCAAGCGGATCGGGTTCCCCGGCTTCGGCAACACCCAGGACCTGACGCTGCGGATCGTGCTGAACCAGGCCGGCCTCAGCACCGACCGGTCCGACCCCGACGTGCGGCTGGTGCGCATCCGCAACGCCGATCTGCAGACCGCATTCGAGCGCGGCGCCCTGGACGCCGCGCTGCCGCCCGAGCCGTGGGGCGCGCTGCTGGAGCAGGCCGGGATCGCCGACGTGCTGCTGCCCGCCGACCGGATCCTGGGCGGCCGCTACCCCACCACCGTGCTGGTCGTGCGCAGCGCGTTCGCCGACGCCAACCCCGAGGCGGTGGAGCAGCTGCTGGCCGCGAACCGGCGGGTCGTGGAGCTTGCGCGCGACCCCGCCCGGGTGGCCGACGCCTTTCTCGCCGAGGTGAAGAGCAGCACGATCGACCGGCAGCTCCTGCTGCGCGCCATCGGCACCAACGTCCCCACCACCGAGGTCGACCCGGAGGGCACCGCGGCGCTCCTGCGGGCCGCCGAGGACGCCGGGTACATGGACGAGCCGGTCGCCCTGCGCGACCTGCTTCCGGCCCGATAGGCCGGAAACCCCGGGATTCCGCCCGGGGACGGAGGACTCCGGACCAGCGGGTCGAATGAGCGCCGGGAAGGTCCCTGCCGTCCGCCGAGGCGCATTCCTATGTCACGTCAAGCGCTCGTCCTGGCACTCGCCAACCAGAAGGGCGGGGTCGCCAAGACCACCACCACCGTCAACCTCGGGGTCGCGCTGCGCCAGCAGGGCTACCGCGTGCTCGCGGTGGACCTCGATCCGCAGAGCAACCTCTCCATGAGCCAGGGCATCGACGTCGAGCACCTGGAGACCACGATGTACGACGTCCTGGTGCGCGGGGTGCCGCTCACCGAGACGCTCCACGTGCGCGAGATCGACGTGGCCGCCGCGGGTATCGAGTTGGCCGGCGCGGAGCTGGCCCTCAGCTCCACGATGGGCCGCGAACGCGCCCTGGAGCGCGCGCTCAAGCCGCTGCGCCACGCCTACGACGTCATCCTGCTCGACACCCCGCCCTCGCTTGGGCTGCTGACCATCAACGCGATGGTCGCCTCACAGGGCGTGATCGTGCCGGTGCAGTGCGAGTACCTGTCGCTGCGCGGTCTGGCGCAGCTCCAGGCCACGCTGGAACAGGTCCGGGAGCACCTGAACCCGGATGTGCGCATCATGGGGATCGTCCCCACGATGTACGACGGCAGGACCGTCCACGGCCGCGAGGCGGTGGACGTGCTCGTGCAGAGCTTCGGGGACATCGTCTTCGACGTCCGGATCGGCAAGACGATCCGGTTCGCGGAGGCACCGGTTCGCGGGAGGAGCGTCCTCTCGTACGACCCGGATGGACAGGCCGCGCGCTGGTACCGCCAGCTCGCGCGGGAGGTGATCGCTCGGGAACTGAGCCCCGAGCTCCAGGAGGTGCGCGCATGAACGGACGCCACGAACGCGCGAGCATGCGCGAGGGGCCGCTGACCGAGCTGTTCCGCAACACCGAGTCGCTGCGGGCGGCACCGCGTGAGGAGTTCCTCATGCCGGAGCCCGAACCCCGCCACTACGACGCCAACAACTACCTCGCGGTCATCCGCGTGGTCGGCGTGGGCGGCGCGGGCTGCAATGCGATCAACCGCATGGTCGAGGCCGGCCTGCGCGGCGTCGAGTTCGTCGCCATCAACACCGACCGCCAGGCGCTGGACGCCTGCGACGCCGACGTGGCCATCCCGGTGGGCATCGAGCTCACCCGCGGCCGCGGCACCGGTGGCGACCTCGACAAGGGCGAGCTGTCGCTCAAGGAGAGCGAGGAGCACATCCGCCGGGTCCTGCGCGGCAGCGACCTGGTGTTCATCGCCGCCGGCGAGGGCGGCGGCACCGGCACCGGCGGCGCGCCCGTCGTGGCCAAGATCGCCCGCGAGCTGGGCGCGCTCACCGTCGCCGTGGTCACCCGGCCGTTCGCGTTCGAGGGCAACCGCCGCGTGAAGGCGGCCGACGAGGGGCTCAAGCGCCTCCACGAGTCGGCGGACACGGTCATCGTGATCCCGAACGACCGCCTCATGAGCGTCCTGGAGCGCGGCACCAGCATGGTGGACGCCTTCCGGGTGACCGACGACCTGCTGCGGCAGGGCGTGCAGGGCATCTGCGACCTCATCACGCTGCCGGGCCTCATCAACCTGGACTTCGCCGACGTGCGCACCGTCATCCGCGACGCCGGCTCGGCAACCGGGCGGCCGACGCGGCGCAGGCGGCGATCTCCTCGCCGCTGCTTGAGACGCCGATCGACGGCGCCAAGGGCGTGCTGCTGGGCATCACCGGCGGCCCGGACCTGTCGCTGATGGAGATCAGCGAGGCGGCCGAGGTGGTCGCCGCCGCCGCCGACCCCGATGCGAACATCATCTTCGGTGCGAGCATCGACCCGGCCCTGGCCGGCCAGGTGTGGGTGACCGTGGTCGCGGCGAACCTCAGCGGTGAGCGCTCCCAGCCGGCCGCCCCGCCGGCCGCCGAGCCGGCCGCGTCACGTCCGGTGTCGCGACCGGTGCCCACCCGGCACCAGCAGCTGCACCGCCCCAGCGTGGGCGGCGTTCCGGTGGAGCAGATCCTCACGCCGGCGCGCATCCCGGTGACGCTGCCCGCGTCGCCGGTCAACGGCACGGAGTAGTCACCACGCCGGCGTTCACCGGCGTCGTCGCCGCAGGCCATCCGGCGTCCGCGAGAGCGGGCGCCGAGGCCCTGGTGCGCGGCGGGTCCGCGGTGGACGCCGCGGTCGCGGCGGCGTTCGCCAGCGCCGTCGCCGAGAGCCCGCTCACCGGCCCCGGCGCCGGCGGGTTCATGCTGGTGCGTCCCCCCGGCGGACCGGCCGTGCTGCTCGACTTCTTCGTGGCGGTCCCCGGGCTGGGTCCGCGGGGGCGCCGGTTGCGCGAGGAGGACCTGCACGCCTACACCGTGCCGTTCGGTGACGCGGAGCAGGTGTTCCACATCGGCCCGGCCTCGGTGGCCGTGCCGGGCATGGTGCAGGGCCTGGTCGCCGCATGGGAGCGCTACGGCCGGCTGCCGCTGCCCGGGCTGGTGGCGCCCGCGGTGGGGCTGGCGCGCGAGGGCGTGGTGCTGAGCGCGCAGGCGGGCTACCTGCACGACATCCTCGCCGGGATGCTCACCCACACCCCGGATGCCGCCGGGGTGTACGCCCCGGAGGGGCGGGTGCTGGGCGAGGGCGATCGGATCCGGCTGCCGCAGCTGGCCGACACGCTGGAGGAGCTGGGGCGCACGGGCGCGGCGGCGATGGCGCCCGGCGGCTGGCTGGCCCGCATGATCGTGGACGGGCTGCGTGAGATGGGCGGCCTGGTGACCGAGGAGGACCTGGCCGCGTATCGGGTGGTCGAGCGACGGCCGCTGGAGGCGGGGTTCCGCGGGCTCACGATCCTCACCAACCCGCCGCCGTCGGCGGGCGGTGTGCTGATCGCCGCGGCGCTGGCCTCGTTGCGGGGCGGCGTCCCGGCGGTGGGCGACGTGGCCCACTACGGCGCGATCGCCGCGGCGGGTGCCGCCGCGAACGCGCTGCGAGACGACGCGTTCGCGGCCTGGAGCGGTTCTGGGGCCGCCTCGCCGAGGGCGGTGCGACGGGCGGACCCAGCAGGGGGCCGAACGGCACCACGCACGTGAGCGCCATCGACGCCGACGGCGGCATGGCCAGCCTCTCCAGCAGCAACGGCGCGGGATCGGGCGTGATGCTGCCCGGCACGGGGTTCCTGCTGAACAACATGCTGGGTGAGGAGGACCTCAACCCCGGCGGGTTCGGGGCGCTGCCGCCCGGGCTGCGGATGACCTCGATGATGGCCCCCACGCTGCTGCTGCGCGGCGACGAGCCCGCCGTGGCGATCGGATCGGCCGGCTCGAACCGCCTGCGTTCGGCGATCCTGCAGACGTTGGTGAGCATCGTGGACGGCGGCCTGGGGATGCGCGATGCGGTCCACCGTCCGCGGGTGCATCACGAGTCCGGGGGCGTGGACGTGGAGGGCGGGGTCCCCGACGATGCCTGCGCGGCGCTCGAGGCCGCCGGGTATCGTCTGCGCCGCTGGGGCGGCATGAACCTCTTCTTCGGAGGCGTCAGCGCCGCGGGATACGTGGACGGCGTGCTGGACGGCGCGGGTGAC
>LNFL01000144.1 GCA_001464275.1 Actinobacteria bacterium Ga0077560
GGACGGGGTCGAGTACCGGATGGTGCCCGAGGCCGTGCGCACCTCACTGTCGGACAGCGCCCCCATGCTCTGGGGCTTTCCCGTGCACGTGATGCGCGGCGACGAGACCGTGTGCGTGAAGACCTGCTTCGTCGGGCGCGTCAGCGTCCACGCGAGGGACCCGGAGGCGCCGGACGGCCCCTCCGACAAGCTGATCCCCATCGTTCAGGACCTTGCGCTGGAGCGGGTGCGCGCCCGCCTGGAGAAGGGCGAGCTGGACGATGAAATCGTCTTCGCCTAACCCTTGACCTGAGGGTGAGCTAGCGTCGGAGGGGGATGCGCAGGAGCGCGTCCTCGGCGGGACGCAGCACCCAGGCGGTGCCGCCGGCGATCAGCACACTCGATTGCTCGGCGTTGGCGGTCCAACCCAAGGCCACGGCCGCGCCGGCGCGTCGGCCGCTCTGCACCGTGAGCGGTACGAGCCGCTCCTGCCGGCCGGGGCTGTTGAAACCGCGACGCTCGAGGACCCACGCCCGGGGCCCATCTGAGGCGACGCCGCCGACGCGCCACCCGATGGCATCGCGGGCGACACCACCGATGCGCCAGACCCCGGATGGGGAGGCGAGCCGCCGCGTCACCGGCCGCACCTGGCTCAGCGCTCCCGGCCAGGGCGCCCAGACGATGTCGGCCCCCATCGGCTGCAGCGGGACCCCGTACCTCCCGCTGTAGTGGAACGGGCCCGACGTCGTGGCGCCGGTCATCGGATCGAAGCGCGTGAGCACGGAGTTGTCGAGGTCGTCGGCGAAGCCCCAGCCCCACAACGCGCCTCCGACCAACTTGACATTCGCCACACTGCCGATGCTCCGGGCCACCGTCCCGGTGGGGCGGCCGGTCACCCGGTCCACCGCATTGGCCTCCTGGGCGGAGCCACAGATGACGAAGTACGGGCGCGGGGTGGGCGGACACACGCCGCCGACCCAGACGTGGCGCCCGTCGGCGGCCACCGAGAACGCCCCGCCGGCGATGGTCGCCGCGGCCACCGCTCCGGAGGCGATCTCGATGCGGGTGAGGCGGGCATCGGTGAACCCGTTGGGCCGGGTGAGCACCCACAGCGCCGTGGCGTCGCCCGCCAGGTCGACCGGGGCCCCGGCGACCGACAGCGCGCGTCCGGGACGTCCGGTCACCGGGTCGAGTCGGGTGACCGTCGATGCGGTCTCCGTACCGCTGAGCGCCCAGACCGCGCCCCCGCCCGCGGCGAGCCGTACCGTGCCGGCGGGCACCGGGATGCGCCGCAACCCGGGCACGGTGCCCCGGATCGTCACCGGCGCGCTCACGAGCGGCGGGCCGTCGGCGTCCACGAGGCGCACCCGCACCGTGACGGGGCCGGCCCGCGGGACGCGGAAACGGACCGACGCTCCGCCGGTCCCGCCACCCGGCGGGCGGCTCTCGAACGGGGTGCGGCCCACGGCGCGCCAGGCGGTGCCTCGGCGCTCCTGGATCTCGGCGGTGCCGTTCTCGATCGTTCCCGTGATCACCAGCGCGATCGTCACGGTGGCGCCCCGGGGCGCCGATGCGGGGGCCGTGGCGCGCTGGATCGCGGGGCGCCTGAGTGCGATCGCCGGCCCGTTGGCGTCGGTGTATTCGGCGACACGGAGTCCCGCATCGCCGCGCCGGAGCACGAGGGCCCCGCCGCCCGGCAGCGGCACGGGCCCGGCGATCTGCTCGCCCGCGTCGCCCGCGATCACCGGGGTGGTCCACGCGGCGCCCCCGCGCACCGACCGGCTGCGGGCCGCCAGCCCACGCGTGACCACGAGCGGGGCGCCGTCGTCGAGGGCGGCGACCGCCGGTTCGTTCCCCTCTGGGTTGGCGAGCGGAACGGTCTCGGCCGTGGACCATGCGCCCCCGGGGCCGCGCCGGGTGATGCGCAGCGTGTTCGCCCCCGGGGCCCAGGCGAGGATGCGGCCGCCCCTGGCGACCGGGGCGAGGCCAGCGCGGCGCGACTGGAGCAGGCCCACGCCGCCGGTCGGCTCGACGTCGACCGCGCTCCAGGATGCCGGTCCGGTCGCGTCGGCGCTGCGGACCGTCCACCCACGGCCGTTCCAGCGACGCCAGACGAGCGTTGCGGGCCCCGCACCGTCATCGACCACCTGGGGCGCCCGGCCGCACTCGTCCGCGGCGCCCACCGCGACCGGGGCGCCCCAGGTCCCAGCCTGCGCCCGCGCGGTCCACAGCCGGCAGTCGCCTCCCTCCCATGCGGCGGTCGCGTCACCGCCGGGCGCGACCGCGAGCACCGGATCCCACGCCAGCGGCGCCGCCGACAGTCGCCCGGCCGCCGACCAGGCGCCGGCGGGGGGCCGCGAGGACGTCATCACATACCGGTCCGCCGGATCGCTCCACACCAATGTCGACCGTCCGGCGGCGTCGATCCCGCCGGTCACGTCGGTCGTGAATCCGGCGACGGGTCCGGCGACGACGGCCGTGGCTCCCCATCCGCCGGCGGCGTTCCCGGAGGCGCCCTCGATGGCCGTCGTCTCGGAGAACAGCGCGCCCTCGCGATGCATCCATCCGGCGAGCAGGTCGCCGTCCGCGTTGATGGCGGCCGTGACCGACCACATGAAGCACCGGTTCGCGCAGGGTGGCGTGAGCCGGACGGCGGGGCCGAACGTGTCGGAGCCCACGCGCCGAACCGCGGCGAGGACCGCGGGATCGGAGGTGTTGCGCGCCCACACCGCGAGGGCGTCGCCGCGGACGTTGGCCGCGACCGCCGCATCCAGCCCCGCCGGGCTGGGGCCCTCCAGCGCGCCGCGATCGACCCAGGTCGCCCCGGCCGCGGGGCTCACGGCCGTGGCCAAGGCCAGCCCCAGCAGCATCATTCCGCGCACGTTCATGCGCGAGAACGCTACCTCAGCCGGCCAGCGGTCCCGCGCCGGGGCGGTCGCTGAGCTCCAGCGTCCGGATGGTCACCTCGGAGTCATCGCGCGGCACGTGGACCGCAAGCCGCTGCGCCGGGGTGCGCTGCACGAACGTGAAGTTCCACTCCTCCGGGGTCCAGCCGGCCCAGGTGAGCAGCAGGTCCTCTGCGTCGGGATATGCCTGCAGCAGCGCGCGCCGGGCGGACGCCAGGGCGTTGGCGCCCACCGATCCCAGCAGCTCGCGGATCTGACGCTCGGTCACCGGAACGGCACCTCGCGCACGCGGGCCGGCGCGGCGAGGCCCTCCACCGTGACCTCGGCGTCCACGGGGACCTCCCGGCGCAGCACCGCGAGGGCGATCCAGCCGAGGCGGGGGCTGTGGACGGCGGAGCCGACGCTGCCCACGGCGCGGCCCTCGACGGACACCGCGGCGCCCTCGGGCAGCGCGGCATCGGCGGAGAGTCCCCGCAGGGTGCGGTGCACCTGGCCGCGGTGCTGGGCGCGGGCCACGGTCTCCTGCCCCAGGTAGCAGCCCTTGGAGAAGCTCACCGCGACGGCCTCCAGGCCCACCTCCTGCACCAGCGTGCGCGGGCCCGTGTCGCGACCGGTCATCGGCACGCCGCGCTCCACGCGCAGGACCTCCAGCGCCTCGGCGGGCGCCTCGGCGAGGCCGAGCGCATCGAGGGCGGCGTCGGCGTCGGCGACCACCAGATCCGTCGTGCCCGGCACGGCGCCCGGCAGCACAAGGGCGTCGGACGTCCGAAGGTCTCCGGGCACGGTGAGCAGGTCGGACGGCTCCGGCCCCAGCAGGTCGAGGTCCTCGGAGAAGTGGTAGCGCTCCAGCACCGGCAGCAGGGCCTCGGCGGCCTCCGGCGTGGTGACCAGCGTGAAGGCGTCGTCGGCGTCCCGGTGGACGCGCATGTCGCACACGATGTGGCCCTTGCTGTCCAGCAGCAGCGCCCGCTGCGCCGTTCCCGGCGACAGCGCCGCCACGTCGTTGCTGAGCAGCCCCTGCAGGAACCGCTCGGCGTCCGGCCCCTCCACCCACACCAGGCCGCACGCGCCGCGGACCCCTGCCGGCGCGCCGGCGCCGGCGAGCCCGTCGACCGCGGCGGCCAGGTCCGCCACGCGCTGCGGCATCAGTGGCTGACCTTGCCGTTGGTATGGGCGCGCTCGGCGGCGGTGTCGGCGCGGTCCTCCGCCTTCAGCGCCATCTGCAGCGCGCGGATCACGCGGAGCAGGCGGGCGTTCTCCTCGCGGCTCTCCAGCAGCAGCTGCTTGATCGGCGCGACGATCTCCACGGTGCCGGCCACCGCGTAGGAGAGCGGGATCCCCTCCTCGGGCACGATCGCCCGCGACTCGCCGGTCACGCGCTTGGAGAGCTCGGTGAACAGCGTGCGGGCCTCCTCGGCCAGCGCGGCGTCGACGGGGCCCGGCTCGTCGACCAGGGTGCGGCACAGCGCGGAGAAGTAGAGGCTGCCCTCGGTCTCCTCAAGGATCTCGACCGGCTCGACCCCGCGCACCATCACGCTCAGGCGGCCGTCCTCGCTGCGCTGCAGCAGCTCGTCGAAGCGCGCGGCGCAGCCGATCTGCGATGCGCGGCCGTCCTCGGCGCGCACCAGCACGAACGGCCGGTCCTCCAGCACGCAGTCGGCGTACAGCTGCCGGTACCGCGGCTCGAAGATGTGGAGCGGTATGCGCTCTCCCGGCACCAGCACCAGGTCGAGGGGAAAGAGTCCGAGGTCTCGCGTCTCCACTCGGCCGAGTGTAGCCCGGAGCCGCACCCCCGCGCCGCTGGTACCATCGCGCGCCGTGGAGCCCGGACCCCACCTGCAGCAGCTGGCACGCGCCGCACTCGCCGGGGTGGCGCCCTACACGCCCGGCCGTCCGGTGGACGACGTCCGCCGGGAACTGGGCCTCGAGCGCATCGTCAAGCTCGCCTCGAACGAGGGGCCGCACCCGCCGTTCCCCGCCGCCGTGGAGGCCATCCGCGAGATCGCCGGCCAGATGCGCGTGTACCCGGATCCCGGCTGCTGGGCCCTGCGCGACGCCCTGTCGGCGCGGCTCGGGGTGTCCGCCGAGGCGATCATGCCGGGCAACGGCGTGGACAGCATCATCAAGCTGCTCTGGAGCCGGGGGACGAGCTGGCGATGGCGTGGCCCTCGTTCATCTCCTGGCGCCAGGGCGCGGGGGTGATGGGCGCGACGCTGCGGACGGCGCCGCTGGCCGCCGACGGCTCCTACGACCTGGATGCGCTGCTGGAGCTGGTGGGCCCCGCCACCAAGATGGTGGTCGTGGTGAGCCCCAACAACCCCACCGGCGCGGCGGTCGGCGCGGCGGCCCTGGAGCGGTTCATCGACGCGCTGCCGGACCACGTGCTGCCGGTGCTGGACGAGGCGTACTTCGAGTACCTGCCCGCCGGATCGCACGACGGCGTGGCGCTCATGCGATCCGGACGCCGCCTCGCCGTGACCCGCACCTTCTCGAAGGCCTTCGGGCTCGCCGGATTGCGGGTGGGCTACATGGTCGCCCCGCCGGAGCTGGTGCGGATGCTCGGCGCGGTGCGCAACGCCTTCGACGTGAACGCCGTCGCGCAGGCCGCGGCCGTGGCCAGCCTGTCCCAGTCGGACGAGCTGCTGCCGCCCCGCATGGCCGAGATCGCCTCCGAGCGGCACATGGTGAGCTCGGGTCTGCGGGCGCTGGGGCTGGAGCCCATGCCGTCCACCGCCAACTTCGTGCTGGTGCCCGTGGGGTCCGCCGACCGCGCGGAGGCCCTCAACCAGGCGCTCCTGCGCCGGGGGATCATCGTGCGCCCCGCCGGGCCGTTCGGTGCGCCGGACGCCATCCGCATCACCATCGGCCTGGCGCAGGAGAACGCCGAGATGCTGGTCGCCATGGCCGGCGCGCTGGGCGAGGTGGGGGCCCTCCCGGGCGCACGGTGAGGTGAGGTACGGCCTGTTCCTGCCGCCGTTCGGCGGGCTCGCCGAGCCGTCCGCGCTGGTCGCGGTGGCCGCCGAGGCCGAGCGGCGCGGCTGGGACGGGGTGTTCCTGTGGGACCACGTGATGTACCGGCCGCCCGTGGAGGCGGCGGCGGACCCGTGGATCGCGATGGCCGCCATCGCCGCCGCCACCCGGCGGGTGCGCATCGGCGCGCTGGTGACGCCGCTCGCCCGCCGGCGTCCGTGGATCGTGGCCCGGCAGGCCGTCACCCTCGACCGCCTCAGCGGGGGACGGCTGGTGCTGGGCGCGGGCCTGGGGCTGGACCGCAGCGGACGCGAGCTCTCGGCGTTCGGCGAGGAGCTCGACGACCGCAGACGCGCGGCGATGCTCGACGAGGCGCTGGGGCTCATCGCCGCCTTGTGCGGCGGCGAGCCCGTGGCGCACCGGGGGGAGCACTACCTGGCCGACGACGTGCGCTTCCTGCCCCGCCCGGTCCAGCAGCCGCGCATCCCGGTGTGGATCGCCGGCCGCTGGCCCAACCGGCCGCCCATGCGCCGCGCCGCCCGGTGGGACGGGATGTTCGCCATCGACATGGACGAGCCCGCGCAGCTGGCCTCGCTGGCCGGCGAGCTCGCGGCGCTGCGCGGCGGGCTCGAGGGCTTCGACATGGTGGTCATGCGGCCGCCGGGCGAGGATCCCGCGCCGTGGGGCGCCGCGGGGGCCACGTGGTGGCTCACCGACCTGGACCCGTTCACCGTCACCGCCGAGGCGGCCATGGCGCTGGCGGCCGGGGGCCCGCCCGCGTGAGCCTCACCATCGACGACATCCGGGACGCCGCCGAGCGGATCCGCGGGGAGGTCGTGGAGACGCCGTGCCTGGCGTCGAGGACCCTGTCGGAGCTGGCCGGCTGCGGCGTGGTCCTGAAGTTCGAGAACCTGCAGTTCACCGCGTCGTTCAAGGAGCGCGGCGCCCTGAACCGCATGTCGCGCCTCACGCCCGCCGAGCGGGCCGCGGGTGTGCTGGCCATCTCGGCCGGCAACCACGCCCAGGCCGTGGCGTACCACGCCCAGCGCATGGGGCTCCCTGCGACCATCGTGATGCCCCGCTTCGCGTCCGGCGTGAAGGTCGCCAGCACCCGCCGCTTCGGCGCGGAGGTGGTGCTGGAGGGGCTCACCTTCGAGGACGCGCGGGCGGTGGGGATGCGCATCCTGCAGGAGCGCGGCCTCACGCTGGTGCACCCGTACGACGACCCGGCGATCGCCGCGGGCCAGGGCACCGTGGCGCTCGAGATGCTGGCCCAGCAGCCGTCGATCGACACCCTGGTGGTGCCGGTGGGCGGGGGCGGGCTCATCGCCGGGATGGCGGTGGCGGCGCGCGCGGTGGCGCCCGGGGTCCGGATCGTGGGCGTCCAGACCGAGCGGTTCCCCGCCGCCTGGAACGCGGTGCACGACGGGAACCGTGAGGCGGGCACCGTCACGATGGCCGACGGCATCGCCATCGGGCGCCCCGGCGCCGAGAACGTCGCCGTGATCCGTGAGCTGGTGGACGACGTCCTGCTGGTGGACGAGGGCGACATCGAGCAGGCCGTGCTGACGCTGCTGGAGATCGAGAAGACCGTGGTGGAGGGCGCCGGCGCAGTGGGGCTGGCGGCGGTCATGCGCCACCGCGACGCGTTCGCCGGGCGCACGGCCGGCGTGGTGCTGAGCGGCGGCAACATCGAGCCGCTGGTCCTGGCGGAGATCATCCAGCGCGGGATGGTCCGCTCGGGGCGGCTCACGCGGCTGCTGGTGTCGGTGCGCGACGTCCCCGGGCGTCTCGCGGGGGTCGCGGAGCTGCTGGGCCGGCTGGGCGCGAACATCGACGAGGTCCACCACCAGCGGGCCTTCAGCGCGCTGTCGCTGGAGCGGGTGCAGATCGAGATCGTCGTGCAGACCCGTGGGCCCGAGCACGGTGCGGGTGCTCCGCGCCGAGGGCTTCGACGCGGAGCGGCTGGCCTAGAGCTCCAGGAGCTTCTCGAGTCCCTCGGCCGTGCGGACGGGCGCGTACTCGCGCACCTCGTACTCGGCGCACCCGGAGGTCACGAACGGGTCGCGGGCGATGATCTCCCGCAGCTCCTCGACCGTGGTGTTGGTGGCGATGATGAGGCCGCCGATGAGCGGCACCTCACGGGCGGTGGCCACGAAGCGTCCGGCGGCGGTCTGCTCGCCGATCCAGGCCTTGTGGCCCTCGAGGTTGCGGTCGACCTCCTCGGCGGGCTTGGTGTAGCGGGCGAGCAGCAGGAACATCGCGGGCAACTGTACGCCATTTCAGGTCTTGGAGAGCCGCCTTAGGCGCCCGTGGCCTCGGCCCGCCGCCGGATGCCGCGCAGCATGGCGATCTCCATGACCGCGTGCGGGACCTCGAACAGCACGTAGGCCAGGGCCAGCGGTGACCGGGGGACGCGGTTGCGCATGAGCACCCGGGACCGCTCCGCGCCGTCGGGGACCACCGCCAGCGTGCCCCAGCCCTCCACCGCGATGGCCTCGCCCGGGACGAACCGGCGCACCGGAAGCGACATCCTGGGGTGGATCGGCAGGCCCGCACCCTCCTCGCGGTGCTGCCACTCCGGATGGATGCGGTCCGTGTCGGGCATCCGGCAGCCCACCAGGTTCTCCAGGCGGCGCAGGCTGTAGAAGCCCGCGCGGTCCTGGCCGATCTGCGCGATCCACGGCCACACGGCCTCGGCCGGCCGGTTCACCGCGATCGCGCGGGTGGCCGCCACCGCGGGCCGGGGCACCAGCTCGTCGCCCGGCAGCGCCAGCGCGCGGTCGCCGCCGGTGGCGCCCCACCACCGCACCCGGCGGACCGCCAGCACGTGGCCGGCGACCGCCAGGACGGCGAACGCGGCGAGGGCCGCCCGCCGGGTCATCGGGCGGCCAGCGCCTCCGCGGCGTTGAGCATGAGACCCACGCCGAAGCCCGTCCCGGCGCCGTTGATCATCCCGGTGCCGGCGATGTCGACGTGGCACCAGGGGCGGCCGTCGGTGAACTCGCGCAGGAACTGGGCCGCGTACACGGCGCCGGCCTGCCGCTTGTTGGACGAGTTCGAGAGGTCCGCCACCTTGCTCTCGATGAGGCCGCGGTACCCGTCGTGCAGCGGCATGGGCCAGCACAGGTCGCCCGCCGCCTCGCCGGCTGCGCGCACGGCCTCGGTCCACTCGGCGTCGCTGCCGAACAGCCCGGCGTAGACCTCGCCGAGGGCCACCACGATGGCGCCGGTGAGCGTGGCGAAGTCGATGAGGCGCGTGGCCTTCGCCTTCGAGGTGGCGTAGCAGAGGGCGTCGGCCAGGATGAGCCGGCCCTCGGCGTCGGTGTTGATGACCTCGATGGTGCGGCCGTTCATGGCGGTCACCACGTCGCCGGGCTTGGTGGCCGTGCCGCTCGGCATGTTCTCGGTGGACGGCACCACGCCCACCACGCCCAGCGGGATGCCGCTCTGGGCGATGAGGCCCATGGCCTCCACCACCGCGGCGCCGCCGGCCATGTCGAGCTTCATCTCCTCCATGCCGCCGGAGGGCTTGATGGAGATGCCACCGGTGTCGAAGGTGACCGCCTTGCCCACCAGGCCCAGCACCTCGCCCGCGGATCCACGGCGGCGCTTGGCCGGGGTGTACCGCAGCACGATCATGCGGGGCGGCTCGGCCGATCCCTTCGCCACGCCGAGCAGGGCGCCGGCCTTCAGGCGGGTGAGCTCCCGCGGGCCCAGGATCTGCACCTCCAGGCCGGGGATGCCCGCGGCGAGCGCCTCGGCGCGGGCGGCCAGCGCGGTGGGGGTCATGTCGTTGCTGGGGGTGTCGGCCAGGACCCGGGCCGCGGACACGGCCGTCGCGAGGTTGGACGCCCGCTTGACCTGGGCGGCCGATGCGCCGCCGCCCACCACGTGAAGGGCCTTCACGGGCGGCCGCTTGCCGGCCTCGCCGGTGCGGTAGCGCAGGAAGCGGTAGGCGCCGGCCTCCACGCCCACGACGGCCGCGGTCACGCGGTCGGCGTCGGCGTCCCCGGCGGCCAGCGCCACCGTCCCCGCCTTCAGCTCCCGGGCCCGGGAGCCGGCGGCGCGGCCCGCGGCCCGCCAGTCGTCCACGCTGCCCTCGCCGACCCCGGCCACGGCCACCCGCGGCGCGCCCATGCGGCCGCCGGTATGCAGCACGGTGAGCGACCCGGGCTTCCCTGAGATCTCGCCGTCGGCGCGCGCGGCGCTGAGCAGACCGCCCAGGGCGGCGTCCGCCGCGGCGGCCGGCGCGTCGAGGTCCCCGTCGCCGGATCCGACGAACACGACGACCAGGTCGGCCTTCGCGGCGCTCAGCTCGCCGGCCTTCTTGAGGGTGGTCTGCATCTGACTTCGCTCCGGGAGATCGGGATCCCGGCGGTCCCGGGGTCGTCCGTATACTGACGCGCCCGTCCCGCGCCCGCATGGAGAACGCCATGCCCGTCGAACTGGAGCGCCGTGGCCCGGTGGCGATCGCCACCCTCAACCGGCCCGAGGTGCTCAACGCGCTGTCGCTCGAGATGCTCGATGAGCTCGACACCCTGCTCGACACGATCGAGCGCGATCCCACCCTCCGGGTGGTGGTGATCACCGGGGCCGGGGAGAAGGCGTTCAGCGCCGGCGCCGACATCCGCCACATGCGGGAGGCCAGCGCCCTCGAGGCCCGCGCCTACGCGCAGCGCGGCCACCAGACCACCAGCCGCATCGAGTCGTTCCCGAAGCCGGTGCTGGCGGCCGTGAACGGCTACGCCCTGGGCGGCGGCTGCGAGCTCGCGCTGGCCTGTGACATCCGGCTGGCGAGCGAGACCGCCCGGTTCGGCCTGCCCGAGGTGAACCTGGGGATCCTCCCGGGCTGGGGCGGCACGCAGCGCCTGGCGCGCACCACCTCGTCGGGCTTCGCGAAGGAGCTCATCTTCACCGGCCGCATGTGCCCCGCCGACGAGGCGCTGCGCCATGGGCTGGTGAACCACGTCCACGCCCACGCGGAGCTGCTGGATCGCGCCGTGGCGCTGGGCGAGGAGATCGCGACCAAGCCGGCATGGTCGATCTCGGCCGCCAAGGAGGTCGTGAACCTGGCCCTGGACGGCGACCTGCGCGGTCACCTGGCCCGGGAGCTGGACGCCTTCGCGCTGGCCTTCACGACCGACGACCAGCGGGAGGGGATGGCGGCCTTCTTCGAGAAGCGCCCGCCGAAGTTCGCCGGCCACTGAGGTGTGCCGCGCCGCCTCCCCGGCCGGGGTTGCGGCGCTGCGCTACAGTTCATTTCGAGCCGGGCCCCTGCCCGGCTGTCGCACGCTTGAGGAGGGCTCCACGCCATGAAGACCGATCTGCATCCCGAGTACGTCACCTCGAGAGTCGTGTGCTCGTGCGGCAACGTCTTCGAGACGCGCTCGACGAAGTCCGAGATCAAGGTCGAGATCTGCAATCAGTGCCACCCCTTCTACACCGGCAAGCAGAAGCTGGTGGACACCGGCGGCCGTGTCGAGCGGTTCCAGCGCAAGCTGGCCCGCCGTCAGAAGGCCTAGTCCGGCGCACCGCGGCATGCGCCGCGGGCGGGTGCGGGTGGTGGTGACATGAGTGCGGCGTTCTCGCGCCTGGTCGAGCAGATCGAGCACACCCGGGAGGAGCTCCAGGCGGCCATGGCCGACCCGGGGCTCGTCGGGGACCGGTCGCGCTACGCCGAGGTCAACCGCCGCTGGTCGGCGCTGGCCCCGGCGTTCGACCTCGTGGACCGCTGGCGGGACGCCACCGCCCGCGTCGACGAGGCGCGCGAGCTGCTGGCCGAGGGCGACGACGAGGACCTGCGCGCGCTGCTGCGCGAGGCCGAGGACGAGATCGAGGATCTGGAGCCCCGGATCCGCGAGGCGATGGTCGAGCCCGACCCGAACGACGCGAAGGACGTGATCGTGGAGGTGCGCGCCGCGGCCGGCGGGGAGGAGGCGGCGCTGTTCGCCCGCGACCTGCTGGAGATCTACACGCGCTACGCGGAGGGACGCGGCTTCCGGGTGGAGCAGCTCTCGGCGAGCCCCGCCGACGCCGGCGGCCTCAAGGAGGTCACCTTCGCCGTGAAGGGCGAGGGGGCGTTCTCGGTCTTCAAGCACGAGGCCGGGGTGCACCGCGTGCAGCGGGTGCCCGACACCGAGAGCCAGGGACGCATCCACACCTCCACCGCCACGGTGGCGGTGCTGCCGGAGGTGGAGGACGTGGACATCAAGGTCGACCAGAACGACCTGAAGATCGACGTCTACCGCTCCAGCGGTCCCGGCGGGCAGAGCGTGAACACCACCGACTCGGCCGTGCGCATCACCCACGTCCCCACGGGGATCGTGGTCTCGATGCAGGACGAGAAGAGCCAGCTCCAGAACCGGGAGCGCGGGATGCGCGTGCTGCGCGCCCGGCTGTACGAGCGGGCGATGGCCGAGCAGAACGCGGAGATCAGCGCGGCGCGCAAGGCCCAGCTCGGGTCGGGCGACCGCGCCGAGAAGGTGCGCACCTACAACTACCCGCAGAACCGGGTGACCGACCACCGTGTCGGGATCACCGTCGCGCTGCGCGAGCAGGTCCTCCAGGGTGCCCTGGGCGACCTCACCTCGGCGCTTGCCGCCGAGGAGCGCCGGCTGCGGCTCGAGGAGCAGGCGGCCCCAACGGCATGAACCCGAACCCCGATCTCCTGCGCGCCGAGTTCCTCGGCATCACCGTCCGCCACGACGAGGTGACGCGCGACCGCGAGGCGGCCGCGCTGCTGCTCGCCCGGTTCGGCGTGGCCTACGACCTGAACCGGCTGGAGTTCACCGACGACGCCGCGACGCTCTCCGGGCCCACCGGGTCGGAGCTGGTCCTGCGCCCCACCCAGACCGCCGCCGCGGGCGTCACGAGCCTCGGCTTCCGTGAGGGCCTGGAGCGGGTGATCGGCATGCTCGAGGAGGGCCTGTCCGCCATCTCGGCCGACCGGCTGTGGATCGAGGACCTCACGCTGATCGCCGTGTGGGACACCGAGGACCCCGAGGGTGCCCGCCGGTACCTCACCGACGAGGTGCTGGGCCTGGACGTGGAGCGGCGCGAGCTGCTGGGCGGCGACGACGAGGAGGAGGCGGCCTCCCACGGGCTGCGCGTGTGGCGCCGCCTCGGCGAGGGCGCGCTCGACATCGCGATCGAGCCGATGCACACCGACCCCAGCCGCATCTACATCCGTCTGGTCTACGCGCAGGACGAGCCGGCGTACGACCTCCTGGAGGTCGGGCAGCGCGCCGAGGCCGTCGACCAGTACCTGCACGGCCCGCTGGCGTCGTTCATCCAGGCACGGGCCCGGCGGTAGCGGACCCCATGCTCACGCTGGGCGAGGTGCTGCGGCGCACCGCCGCCTACCTGGCCGAGCGCGGCAGCTCCAGCCCCCGCCTGGACGCGGACCTGCTGCTGGGCGAGGCGCTGAAGATGGACCGGATGCGCCTGTATCTGGAGCACGACCGCCCCCTCACCGAGCCCGAGCTGGCGGCGGCCCGGGCCCTGGTGGCCCGGCGCGCCAAGCGCGAGCCGATGGCCTACATCCTGGGCCGTCGCGGCTTCCGCGGCCTGGAGCTGGCGGTGGGTCCCGACGTGCTGGTGCCCCGCCCGGACACCGAGACGCTGGTGGAGTGGGCGGTGGAGGTGGCGCCCCACGGGGCCGAGGTGCTCGACTGGGGCACCGGCAGCGGGGCCATCGCGCTGGCACTGGCCGACGAGCGCCCCGACCTGGGGGTGGTGGCCGTGGACGTCTCGCCGCGGGCGGTGGCGGTGGCCGCCTCGAACGCCACGGCCAACGGCCTCACGGTGACGGTGCTCGAAAGCGACGGGTTCGCGGCGGTCGCCGGCCGCCGCTTCGGCCTGGTGGCCGCCAACCCGCCGTACCTGTCCGACGCGGAACTGGCGGCGGCGGAGCCGGAGCTGGCGTTCGAGCCGCGCGGCGCGCTCACCTCGGGACCGGTGGGCGACGAGGCGATCGCCCGGCTCGCCGCGGAGGCCCCGGACCATCTGGCCCCGGGCGGGTGGCTGCTGTGCGAGATCGGGGCCGGGCAGGCCGCCCGGGCGGTGGAGCTGTTCCGGGCCGCCGGGCTGGTGGACGTGGGCACCCGCCGCGACCTGGCCGGCATCGAGCGGGTGGTGGGGGGCCGGACGCCCGACTGACGCAAATCTCAAGAACGGGTTTGCAGCGTCCGATCCCGGCGACACCCCCTCCACAGCTCCGAAAGAGGATCGACCTGATGTTCGCCGTCCAGGAACCCGGCAGCATCCCCGTCGCCTACCGGTCATGGATGGACTGGCGTGAGGACCGTCAGCGGGCGACCGGTGACGACCCGGTGCCGCTCGTCCCCATCGGCGTGAGCTTCTGCGCCTCCTGCTGGGGCCAGGGCCGCACGTGGTCGCAGGCGCGCAACGGCGAAGGCCTCGTGCCCGTGACGTGCGCCGGCTGCGACGGCGAGGGCGTCGTGCGCCGCCGCCGGTAGCGTCCGCAGCCGTCCCGCCGCCCGGCGCGGCGTGTACCCTCGGCGTCCGGACACCGGATCACCGAGGGGGACGCGCGGGTGAGTTTCGCCGACGAGAGCAGCTACCTGTCACAGGACGTCGCCGACTGCGACCCGGACCTCGCGCGCCTGCTGCGCGCCGAGGCCGAGCGCCAGTCCGAGACCCTGGAGATGATCGCGAGCGAGAACTTCACGAGCCACGCGGTCATGCAGGCCGTGGGGTCGACGCTCACGAACAAGTACGCCGAGGGCCTGCCGCACAAGCGCTACTACGGCGGCTGCTAGGTGGTGGACCAGGTGGAGGAGC
>LNFL01000145.1 GCA_001464275.1 Actinobacteria bacterium Ga0077560
TGGCGGTGCCCGAGGCGCTGCAGGCGCACGGCGCGCCGGCGGTGCTCGCCGCGCGATGATCCCGCGCGTGGCCATCGTGGGCCACGCGGAATGGGTCACGCATGCCCGCGGCCGGCTCCCGGAGCCGGGCGCGATCACCCACCTGGACGACCCGCTGGACGAGCCCGGCGGGGGCGGGGGCGTGGCCGCGGTGCAGGCCGCGGCGCTGGGCGCGGACTGCCGGTTCCTCACCGCGCTGGGGGATGACGCCCTCGGCCACCGGACCGCCGAGGCCATCGCGGCGACCGGCGTGACGATGGACGTCGCCTGGCGGCCGGTGCCCCAGACGCGGGCGCTGAGCGTGACCGGCGACGACGGCGACCGCGCCATCGCGGTGGTGGGCAGGCGCCTGCACCCCGAGCCCGGCGACCCGCTGGACTGGGACGCGCTGGCCGGCGTGGGCGCCGTCTACTTCACCGGCAGGGACCCCGGCACGCTCGCGGCCTGCCGGCGGGCGCCGGTGCTGGTGGTGATGGCGCGCCGCTGGGCGGTGCTGGCCGAGGCCGGTGTGCAGGCCGACGTGCTGGTGGGCTCCGCCGACGACCCGGGTGAGACGCCGCCGTACGGTGCGGTGAAGCCGCCGCCCCACGTGGTGGTGGCCACCCAGGGCGAGCGCGGGGGGTGGGTGCGCCCCGCGGGTGAGCCGCCCTGGCGCTGGGACGCCGCCCCGTCCCCCGGGCCGCCGCTCGACAGCTACGGGTGCGGGGACGTCTTCGCCGCGGGGCTCACCGTGGGCCTCGCGGCGGGCTGGGACATGCAGCGCGCGATCGCGCTGGCGAACCGCTGCGGCGCCTCCGCGGTGACCGCCCGGGGCGGCATCGCGGGGGTCCTGCGGGCCCCGTCGCCCGGGCAGGCCGGCGCCGGGGGCTGATCCCGGGCGTCAGCCGCCGTCGCCGTTGCGCCCCGAGCGCTCCGGCGCGTCCTCGGACACGTCCGGCGACGCCTCGGGCTCGGGTTCGACGGCCACCAGCACCACGCGCGTGCCCCGGGTGGCCTCGACGGTGAAGCGCCACCCGTCCACGGCGACCGAGTCGCCGGTGCGCGGCAGCCGGCCGAGCCGGGCGAAGACCAAGCCGCCCACGCTGGTGACGGTCTCGTCCTCCACGCCCACCCCGTGGTCCACCAGGTCCTCGAGCGGGACGTGCCCGCGCACCAGGAGCCGGCCGTCGGGCTGCTCGTCCACCGCCGGGGTCCGGTCGCGCTCGTCGTCGATCTCCCCGACGATCTCCTCGATGATGTCCTCGACGGTGACGATCCCGCTCAGCTCGCCGTACTCGTCGAGCACCACGGCCAGTGAGGTGCGGCGGCGCTGCAGCTCGCGCAGCAGGTCGTCCACCGGCTGGGTCTCCGGCACGAAGAAGGCCGGGGCGGTGATCGACTTCACGATGGCCCCGTCGCCGCCGGAGATGACCCCGCCCGCGAGGTCCGACAGGTGGACGACGCCGAGCACCCCCTGGCTCCCGGTGACCGGGAACCTGCTGTGCCGGGTCGAGAGGGCCTCCTCCAGCGCGGCGCGCACCGGGAGCTCCCAGGACAGGTCGCACACCTCGGGGCGCGGGGTCATGACGTCGCGCGCGATGCGGTCGCCGAGGGCGAAGACGCCCTCCAGCATGTCCGCCTCCTCCGGCTCGATCGTGCCGCCCTCCTCGCTCTGCGCGATGAGCCGCTGCAGGTCCTCCGGCGTGGAGGCCAGCTCGGACTCGGTGGCCGGCAGGATGCCGAACACCGCGATGAGGCGGTTGCCCGCCCCGTTGAGCACCGCGATGAGCGGTGAGAGCAGGATGCGGAACCACTCGAGCGGGTGGGCGATGGCCCGGACGGTCCCCTCGGGCCGCTGCAGGGCCAGGTTCTTGGGGGCGAGCTCACCGACCACCACGTGGAGGACGGTGATGATCGTGAAGGCGATGATGGCCCCCACGATCGGGGTGCTGGCGGCGCCCAGGCCGAGCCGTTCGAGCAGCGGCTCGAAGAGGTCGGCGAACGCCGGCTCGCCGAGCCAGCCCAGGCCGAGGCTCGACAGCGTGATGCCGAGCTGGCACGCGGCCAGGTACCGGTCCATCTGGCGGGCCTGCCTGGCCGCGAGCGCCGCCACGCCCACGCCGTCCTGCGCCATCTGGTCCAGGCGCGTGAGCCGTGCGCGGGCGAGCGAGAACTCCGCCGCCACGAAGAAGCCGTTGAGCAGCACGAGGAACAGCGCCGCAAGAATCTGGACCGCGTTCAGCGCGCAGCCCCGGGTTCGTCCACGGGCGGCATTGTAGCCACGCCCTCCGCCGTCACGCCTGCCCGATCGAGGGGTCCTACTTGGCCGATCGACAGATATGCGATATATCGCATACATGGAGACCATCGAGCGCACTTCCCTCTCCCAGCGCGTCTACGCCGGGCTGCTCGGCGCGATCGTGCGTGGCGAGCTCGCCCCGGGCGAGCGCCTGCGTGACACCGAGCTGGCCCAGCGCCTGGGGGTGAGCCGCACCCCGGTCCGCGAGGCCCTCCTGCGCCTGGGCCACGAGGGGCTCATCGAGAGCGCCCCCGGGTCGTACTCCCGCGTGGCCCGCATCGACGCCGACGCAGCCGCCCAGGCCTACGTGGTGGCCGCCGCGCTCCACGCGCTCGCCGCCCGCACCGCCACGCAGCGGCTCACCGCGGCCGACCTCGCCGCCATGCGCCGCGCCAACGACGAGCGCGCCCACGCCCTGCGATCGGGTCAGATCGGCGAGGCCATCGCCGCCGACGACCGCTTCCACCAGGTCCTGGTGGACCGTGCCGGGAACGCCGAACTGCGGTCCGCGCTGGAGCGGGTCATGCCCAAGGTGCGGCGGCTCGACCACGCCCACTTCCTGCGAATGGACCCCGAGGGATCCACCCGCGAGCACGACGAGATCATCGCCGCCTGCGAGACGGCGGACGCCGCCCGCGCCGCGCGGCTGGTGGAGGACAACTTCCTGGCCATCGGCGAGGTCATCTGTGAGGCCCTGCGGGCGTGACCGCCATCGCCCTCGCGCTCTCCGCCGCCCTCGCATGGGGCGTCGCGGACTTCTTCGGCGGCGTCGAGGCGCGCCGCCGCGCGCTGCTGACCGTGCTCGTCATCAGCCAGGCCGCCGGCCTGGCGATGATGGCCGGCATCGTGATCGTCCGCGGCGACGGGCCGCCGCCGGCCACCGTGGCCCTCGTGGCCGTCGCCGGCGGGGTGCTGGGCGCCGGGTCGATCGCCGCGTTCTACGCCGCGCTGGCGCGCGGCTCGATGGGCGTGGTCGCCCCGGTCACCGCCACCAACGCGGTCATCCCGCTCGCCGTCGGCATGGCGCTGGGCGAGCGCCCGCAGCTGCCGCAGCTGGCCGGCCTGATGGCGGCGAGCATCGGCGTTGTTCTGGCGGCGCGGGAGCCCGGCGGGGGCTCCGAGGACCACCGTCGCAGCATCCTGCTCGCGCTGGTCGCCGCCGTGCTGCTGGGGTTCACGCTGGTGATGTACCACCGGGGCGCCCAGCAGGACCTCATCTGGACCGTGGCGATCGGACGGCTCACCTCGTTCACCGTGCTGTTCGGCGCGGCGCTCGCCGCACGGGCATCGCTGGGCGCCCCCCGGGGCGCCGTCGGCCTGCTCGCGCTGGTTGGCGTGCTCGACGTGGGCGCGAACCTGCTGTTCGCCGCGTCGGCGACCCTGGGATACCTGAGCGTGGCCGGCGTGCTGGCCTCGCTGTACCCCGTGGTGACCGTGGCCCTCGCGCGGGCCCGCCTGCGGGAGCGCGTGTCGGCGCCCCAGCAGGCGGGTGTGGCCCTCGCGCTCTCCGGCGTGGGCCTGATCAGCCTGGGCTGATCAGCGGCCCTGCACGACCCGGAGCGTGCCCTTCATGCCCGCGGCCCGGTGGCCCGGGATGGTGCAGAAGTACGCGTAGGTGCCGGCGCGCAGCGTCGCCGAGACGGCGGTGCCGGTGCCCGCCTGCGCGGTCCGGCTCACCTTCGACACGCCCCGCCCGCTGATGGCGATGTCGTGCTCGGTGGAGCCGGTGTTGCGGTAGCGCAGGGTGACCTTGATCCGCGACTTGCCCGCCGGGATCTTCACCTGCAGCTTGGCGGGGCTGTAGCTGAGCTCGCTCGCGCCGTTGCGCAGCGACTTGGTCGCGCTGGGCACACTCGCGGCGACCGCGCCCAGGGCACCGGCCCCGATGGCGGCGGTGGTGATGAGGGCGAGGGCGCCGCGGCGCATGGTGCGTGGATTCATGTGGTCCTCCGATGGGCCAGGCGGACAGCCGTCCGCTCCTGCGCGCAACGTACCGTGCCCGGCGCGGATCCCGCTCGGCCGGCGGGTGAGGCACCGCTACCGTGGCCGGGTGACCGGCATCCTCATCGTCAACGCCGCCGCCACCTGGTTCATGGCCGGGGTCATCTGGATCGTGCAGCTGGTCCACTACCCGCTGTTCGCGCGGGTCGGCGGGGACGGCTTCCCGGCCTACCACGCCGCCCACAGCGCGCGGATCAGCCTGGTGGTGGGCCCGGCGATGCTCGTCGAGGCCGCGACCGCCGTGCTGGTGGCCCTCGCGCGGCCGGACGGCGTGGCGGCCTGGGCCGCCTGGCTGGGGGTGGGCCTGGTGGCGGTCACCTGGCTGGCCACCGCGCTGCTGGCCGTCCCGCAGCACGGGCGGCTCTCGACGGGCTTCGACGCCGGCGCGCACCGGCGGCTGGTGGTGGGGAACTGGGTGCGCACCGCGGCATGGAGCGCGCGCGGGGTGCTGGTGGCCGTGATGCTCGCGTCGGCCGTTCCGGGATAGGACCCCGGGGACCCGCCGACCCTCGGGTCCCCCGGTCCCTCGCCTCCGCCTACGCCACCGCCCAGGAGAGCGTGCGCGGAAGGCGAAGCCGTCCGCTGCGGACGGCCTCGACGTGGATCGCCTCGCCGACCTCCTCACGGAGGTGGCGGCAGTGCGCCTTGAGGTCCTCCACCGACGACGCGCGGGCCTCGAACACGCCCACCTCGTGGGCTCTGCTCATGAGGTCCGTCACCCGGATCCGCCACGTCGTCGTCATGCCGGGAGGATGCCGCACCTCGGCGGCGGCGCTCATTGGCCCGATGGCGGAAAAACGCCCCCCGCGGTTCGGCCCTGCACGTCCGGGACGACGGTTGGGCCCCCGCGACGCAGACCGACCTGACATCGTCCTCCCGAGCGAGGCGCAGAATCAAGTGGACGCTCGTCCGCTATTGTCGCCGCCGCAAGGGCCCGAACGCCCGAGAACCACGCCGCACCGCCGGCACGACCCGGGAGCAGTCATGAGCGACGTCACCATCCAGGCGATGGACAACGGCCCCCTCAAGGTGAGTGGCCCGATCACCCTCCTCGACGGGGCCGGCACGGCCCACACCGTCGAGCGTGAGGTCATCGCCCTGTGCCGCTGCGGCGCGTCCAAGAACAAGCCGTTCTGCGATGCCAGCCACAAGGCCCTCGACTTCACCGCGCAGGAACGGGTCTAGTCATGCCCGTCCCCCGGGCGGCGATCCGCCCGGGGGACGCGCATGAGGCCCGCGGTCAGGTGGTGCCGGTGGTGTCGTCCGCGGCCGGCGCCGTCGCGCCGCCACGCCACGGGGTGAGCCCCCAGGTGGCGATGGTGAGCACGCCCATGCCGATGCCGATGAGCAGGATGCAGATCCCGACGACGATCGCGAACAGCGACACCTGCTCGGCGAAGAAGGACATGTTGAGGCCCGTCGCCAGCGCGGTCTCCGTGACCCAGAGGTTCCGCATCCCGTTCTCGACCGGCCGTCCGGTCGTCGGGTCCTTCGCGGCCTTGGCCTCGTCGGAGGTCTGGTTGCCGTCGGCGTCGAGGTACCGGCCCATCGTCGCGTAGGTCTGGCCGCCGGTCGCCTCCAGCGCGTGGACGCGCATGTAGCTGGCGAAGCACTTCGCGCTCTGCCCGTCGACCACCGGCTTGCCGGCCACGTCGCACGTGGGCAGCTCCCCGAGCTTGGCGTCCGCCTCGATCCCACCCGGCTTCATGTCGGGCGTCCCCACGATCTGCTCACGCTTGAGCGTGTCACGGACCTCGTCGCGTCCCGAGATGCCGATCGCCACGTACGCGGCGCCGGCGACCAGCAGCACGACACATGCAACGCCCCCGCCGATCCACCCCAGCATCGTCCTGCGAGATCCCACGTTCATCACTCCCCCTCGGATGCGTCCGCCCTGCCGCGGACCGTGCAACGCACCCTCGTCCACCGCACCCCGGGGCGAATCCGCAGCACCCCCCTCGGCGGTGCGGCGCACCACCCACGGGAGGTTGCATGCGCATGCAGACGGTGTGCGG
>LNFL01000146.1 GCA_001464275.1 Actinobacteria bacterium Ga0077560
AACCGCCTCGGCATCATGGCCGAGAACCTGCAGTCGGCCGAGTCGCGGGTGCGTGACGCCGACATGGCGCAGGAGATGATCAAGTTCACCAAGAGCCAGGTCCTGTCGCAGTCCGGCATGAGCATGCTGGCGCAGGCGAACCAGGCCCCGCAGCAGGTCCTGTCCCTGCTCCGGTAGGTCGCACGGCACTCCTGAACGACCCCTGAACGCACCCTGGGGCCCGCCGAATGGCGGGCCCCAGGTCGTTCCCGGGCGAGCGGCCGGGCTCAGCGGATGACGATCCGCACCGAACGGGTCACGACCCGCACGGCCCCCGCACCGTCCCGGGCGGAGATGCCCAGGGCGACCCGGCCGCCTCCGCGGCCGGCGCGCACGCGCACGGTGAACGCCCCGGCCGACGCGCGGCGCACCGTCACCGTCCCGACGACGCGGCCCGCCCGGCGGGCGCGCACCGTGACGACCGACGCCTCGTTCACCGACAGCCGCAACCGCAGCACCACCGGCGCGCCCCGGCGGGTCCGCACCGTGCCCGCCAACCCGTTCACGCCGATGCGCGGCGCGGTGTTCACCACCGGCGCGGGCGGCGCCGGCGTGGTGACCACCCGGTCCGGCCCGGTGACGCGGCCGAAGTCGCCCTCCACCACCGCCCGGAAGTGGGCGGTGGCCCCGGCCGGCAGGCCGGTCACGGCGGCGGCGAACGCCGTCGCGGCACGGGTGGGGGCGATCGTCGTGGCGGGGGTCGTTGATCCGTAGGCGGTGGTGGGGCCGAACTCGAACCGCACCCGCACCGGGCCTCCGCCGGTGACGGCCACGCCGTTGAGGGTGGCGGCGGTCGTCGTCACGCCGGTCGCCTCGGAGGTGAGCGCCTGCTCCGGCTGGTACCCGGCGCCCAGGAGCCGCTCGGCGGCGGCCGGGCCGTCACCGAACAGCACGAACGGGCTGCCGGCGGCCCCGCCCGGGCACGTGGCGCCGTCGGCGGTCGCCGGGGTGGCGGCGCACCCGGACGCGATCCGCGGGGGGATCGCCGCCGACCCGGTCGAACGCCGGTCGTCCGGGACGAACAGCGGGTCGGCGGCGGTGCCCTCGAAGTGGCCGGTGCGGACCTCGGGGCCCTCGCGCCATGTCACGAACGGGGTGTTGCCGGCGAAGGTGATGTCCGGGACGCCGGCGTCGACGCCGGGCGTCGAGATGCGGCGCCCGGCGTTGGCGATCACGAACCGCTCGCCGGAGACCAGGCGCGCGACGTACACGCCCGTGGTGCCGTCGGCGCCGCGCTCGGTCCAGGCGATCCACGGCACCGTCGGCGCGCCGGGGGTCATGGTGCCGGCGGCGATGCGGGCGTCCTCCGCGGATGCCGCCGGGTTGGCGTTCAGCGAGCAGCCGTCCAGCGCGGCGATGCCGGCGGCGCACGGGCCGCCGGTCTCGGAGGCGTCGAGGATCCCGGTGCCGCCGCGTCCGACGGCGATCCAGCGGAACCCGCCCTCGGCCGCGTCGTCCTTCACCGCCTTCGCGGCGAACACCATGTCGTTGCCGCGCAGGCCGCGTCCGGACGGGCCGGTCTCGTACCAGACCACCCACGGCACCGTGTCGCCGGGGCCGGTGAAGGCGATGTCCGGTTCGATGCCGTTCCGGCTGGTGTCGACGTTCAGCGACGGGTCGGTGGCGTTGTCGGCCTTCAGGCTCGCGCGGCTCACGCGGGCGATGCCGGTCTCCTGCCAGCAGAAGCCGTTCACGACCGGACCGTCGCCGGGGGAGAAGCCGGTGCACGCGGTCTGCCCGGTGCCGGCCTTCACGCCGCGCGAGACGAAGATCTGGTCGCGCCGGTTCGCGGCGATGGCCGATCCGTCGAGCTCCTGCCATGCGACCCACGGCTCCGGGGTGCCGCCCGCCACGGTGCTCCCGCCGGCGATCGCCGGGTTCTCGGCGTCGAAGTCGGTGTTGATGTTGAGCGACGGCAGCTTCTGGGCGGGCGCGCGGTCCTGACCGGCCGCGAGCCAGCGGTTGCCCGCGGCGTCGAAGCGGCTCGCGAAGATCTGGGTGGCGCCGAGGGTGGGGGAGGCCTCGTACCAGGACGCCCAGGGGACGGTGCGCCCGGGGCCGGCGAAGTCGATGGACGGCGCCTCGGCGCCCTGGCCGGCGTCGACGTTCAGCGCCGGGCCGCGGGTGGTCCAGGCGCCGTTGGCGAACGAGCGGGAGAAGACCCGCGTGGCGCCCGGGGTCTGCTGCTCGAAGACCGCCCACGGCACGTGGGCGCCGTTGGTCGCGAGCGCACCGCCGGTCACGTCGGCGGTGAGCACACCCTGCGACGCCGTGAAGCCGGCCGCGGGGTCGTCGTTCACCAGGCCCAGCGGGGCCCCGAGCGGGATGAGGACGGCGCCGGCGGAGGCCGCGCTCGCCACCGAGGCGAGGGCGGCGAGCGTGAGGGCGCGACGGCGGGTGACGCGGAGGGGGGACGGGCGGGACATGGACGGCTCCTGTGGTCTGGGAGGGGGTCGGCCATTCGGCCGGTACGCCCTTCCAGACGCCACCCGGAGCCGGTCTATTCCGCCCCGTCGTCCTCCCGTGCCGAGACGGGCGCGCGCGTGACGGCCGCGGGCCGCAGCACGGCGAGGCCCTTCGCGGCGAACCGGTCGAGGTAGTCGCGCACGTCCGCGAACGGCAGGTCCACGGCCTCGGCCATCTCCAGCGCCGTCATCGAGCCGTCCATCCACCGCAGGATGTGGTCCACCAGGCGGCCCCACCGCAGGCCCACCGCGTCCACGTCGGAGTGGATCGCCGGGTCCGGCCGCTCCGGGTAGAGGTCGTATCCGGGGGACGACAGGCACACCAGGCCGTCGAACCGCCGGTGGGCGGTGCAGTCGCGCTCCAGGATGTCCACCACGTCCAGCAGCGCCCGGTACGCCTCGTCCACGTGGTCCATGTCGAGGGCGTCCGGCGTGTCCAGGCTGCTGTGGTACTCCGGGTACGGCGCGAACGTGGAGACCCTGCGCGTGAGCTCCACGAACGGGATCTCGTAGCCGGGGGCCTCCCACACGGTCTCGTCGTTCCCGGCGCCCTCGCGCCATCCCACCCGGTCGCCGCCCAGGGGCAGGTGCCGCAGCACGTGCGCGAACGCGCGGTCCAGCTCGTGGCCGCCGCGGAAGGTGGAGGTGGCCACCAGCGGCGACGGCACCCCGGTCATCTCCACGAACACCCCGCCCAGCAGCAGCTCGCGTTCGGCCGCGGGCATCGCCGCCAGGTGGAAGACGGTGCCCAGGTGCTCCGGGCCGAACACCAGGCGGTAGCTCCAGCGCGTGCGCCGGCCCTGAAGGTGCTGGAACAACCGGATGAGCGTCGCCACCCCCGACATGCCGTCGTTGGCCTGGCCGGGATGGCAGGTGTGGCTGTTGAACACGAACGTCCGGGGGTCGTCCCCGGCGTGGTGGGCCACGCCCACCAGCATCTCGCCCGGCTCCCGGTCGATCTCCAGCTCCACCCTGTAGGTGCCGGGTGTCAGCTCGCGGTACCGGGCATACGGGATGGAGAGCGCCCAGTCGGCCTGCCAAGGCCGGTACTGCCACTGGCAGTGGAACACGTAGGCGTCCGGGCGCGCCGGATCGGTCACCAGGTGGGGCCGCAGCTCCTCCAGGTCCAGGTCGCCGGTGAACGGCAGCGACCCCATCGCGACGACCAGGGGATGCTCCGACCCGTCAAGCACGACCTCGCCGTCGCGCAGGATCCGGGCGCGGCGCACGCGGGCCAGCTCGGGCACGCGCCACCCCAGGTGCTCGGCGCCGCTCGCGTACCGGTGCACGGTGAGCGGAACCTCCCTGCCGATCCGCGCGAACAGGGCCTCGTCGGCCTCACCCACCACGGCGGCCGGGTATGCGCACAGCTCGCGCGTGAGCTCCAGGATGCGGTGCGGGTCGCGCGCCGAGACGGGCGCGGAGGCGGGCGCGGCGGTGGCCATCGCGGCCCTTCTCGGCATCCCGCGCACGCGGGTTGAGCCGCCGTCCCCGCCGTTCAGGTCCCTCGCGGACGTGCCGAGAGCCTCGTCATGACGCGCAGAGGAGTGGTGATCCAGGCCCGGATGAGCTCGGAACGGCTTCCGGGAAAGGTGCTGCGGCCCGTCGGCGGCCGCCCGATGCTGGGGTGCCTGCTGGACCGGCTGGCGCGGGCCGAACTGGTGAACGAGATCGTGATCGCGACATCCGACCGGCCCGACGATGACCCGGTCGCCGCGTTCGGCGCCGCCGCGGGCATCGCGGTGCACCGCGGGCCGCTGGAGGACGTGCTGGGACGGTTCGCCACCGCCGCCCGGATCGCCCACCTGGACCACGTGGTGCGCGTCTCCGGCGACAGCCCGCTGCTGGACCCCTCGCTGGTGGACCTCGCGCTGACGGGGCTGGCCGGAGGGCGATGGGACGCCGCATCGAACGTGGTTGGAGAGCGCACGTACCCGGCGGGGCAGTCGGTGGAGGCGATGACCATCCGCACCGTCGACCGCCTGGACGAGCGCACCACCGATCCCGCCGACCGTGAGCACGTGACGCCCCTGCTGTATCGCCGGCCCGACCTCTTCCGCGTGCTGCCCATCCGCCGCGCCCCCGCCACCCGGGTGCCACACCTGGCGGTGGACACCCCTGAGGACCTGGACCGGGTGGTCGCCATCGTCGATCGCATGCGACGGCCGCAGTGGAGCTACGGCCTGGACGAGGTCATCCGGCTCTCGGACGCCGCGTGAGCCTGGGCGTCGCGGTCATCGGCCTGGGGGTGGGCGCGCGGCACCTGGAGGCGTACCGGCGTCACGCCCACTGCCGGGTGGTGGCGGTGTGCGACCACGATCCGCAGCGCGCGGCCGAGGCGGCCCGCACCGTGCCCGGGGCGGTGGCGCTCACCGACGCGCTGGAGGCGATCCGGTCCCCCGGGGTCGAGGCCGTCTCGATCGCCTCGTACGACGCGGACCACCACGGGCACGCCCTGGCGGCCCTGCGGGCCGGCCGGCACGCGTTCGTCGAGAAGCCCCTGTGCACACGGCCCGACGAGGTGGCCTCCCTCGCCGCGGCCGCGCGCCCCGGCACGGTGGTGGCCTCCAACCTGGTGCTGCGCGCGGCGCCGTTCTTCGTGGAGCTGCGGCGCATGGTGGCCGCCGGGGAGCTCGGCGACGTCTACGCCGTGGACGGCGACTACATGTACGGGCGCCTGCACAAGCTCACCGAGGGCTGGCGGGGCGCCGACCCGGAGTACTCCCCGTTCATGGGCGGGGCGGTCCACATGGTGGACCTCATGCTCTGGATCACCGGGCAGCGGCCCCAGGCCGTCAGCGCCGTGGGCGGTGACGTGTGCGCCCGCGGGTCGGCGTATCCCGGTGACGACTTCGTGGCCGCCACCTACCGCTTCGCGTCGGGGATGGTGGGCCGCATCACCGCGAACTTCGGCAGCGTCACCCGTCATCACCACGTGCTGCGCGTGTTCGGCACGCGGGGCACGGCGATCAGCGACGACGCCGGCGTGCGCATCCACACGCGCAGGGATCCCGGCGGGCCGGTGACCGACCCCGGCCTGTCCCCGCTGCCGGCCGACAAGGGCGCCCTCATCCCGGAGTTCGTGGACGCCTGCCTGGGACGGCCGAACGGGCTGCCCGGCCTGGCGCACGAGCTCGCCCTGGTGGAGGCCTGCTGCGCGGCCGACGCGGCCCGCCGGGACGGGGGCTGGGTCGACCTGCCGCTGGCGGGCCGGCTCAAGTCCGGGATGGGCATGCCGATTGGTGGACGCGCCGCCGGTGCCCCGGCGGGTGCGTGAAGCGGGAGGAGAACCCTTGCAGTCAGCCGACAGCCAGACCGTCACCGAGCGTGCCGCCACCGGCGACCCGATTCACTTCGGGCGGCCGTGGATCACCGAGGACGAGCGCCGTGCCGTGCTGGAGGTCCTGGACAGCCCCATCCTCACCCACGGGCCGCAGTGCGCGGCCTTCGAGGAGGAGTTCGCCGCATTCATGGGCGGCGGCGTCGAGTGCCTCACGGTCACCTCGTGCATGGCCGCCCTCCACCTCGCGTGGCTCGAGCGGGGCATCGGCCCCGGCGACGACGTGCTCGTGGCGGCCCAGACCCACGTCGCCACCGCGCACGCGGTGGAGTGGATGGGTGCCCGCCCGGTGTTCGTGGACTGCGACCCGCACACCGGCAACGTGACCGCCGAGACCTTGGAGCGCGCGCTGACGCCCGCCACCAAGGCCATCGCGTTGGTGCACTACCTGGGGATTCCCTGCGACATGCCGGCGATCCGCGCCTTCGCCGACGCGCACGACCTCTGGATCGTCGAGGACTGCGCCCTCTCGGTGGGCGCCACCTTCGACGGGGCCCACACCGGCACGGTCGGCGACGCCGGCACCTTCAGCTTCTACCCGGTCAAGCACCTCACCACCGGCGAGGGCGGGATGTTCGTGACCCGCCACCCGGAGGTCGCCAAGAAGGTCCGCAAGCTGCGGGCGTTCGGGATCGACCGCAGCCACACCGAGCGCACGGTCCCCGGCATGTACGACGTGCCGGAGCTGGGCCTCAACTACCGAATGAGCGAGCTGCAGGCGGCGCTCGGCCGCGCCCAGCTGGCCCGTGCCCGCGAGGCGCTCGACATGCGGGCCGCGAACTTCGCGGCGATCCGCCGGGCGCTCGAGGGGATCCCCCACGTCCGCGTCATCGACAGCACCGACGCGCGCGCGGTGAACAGTCACTACTGCATGAGCGTCGTGCTGGAGGCGCCGCTCGCGGCGCACCGCGGCGAGCTCATCGCCAAGCTCAACCGCGCCGGGGTCGGGACCTCGATCTACTACCCCCAGCCGGTTCCGCGCATGTCCTACTACCGCGACAAGTACGGCTACGACGCGTCCCGGTGGCCCAACGCCACCGAGCTCTCCGACGCGTCCGTTGCGCTGCCGGTCGGCCCGCACGTCACCGCGGCCGACGCCGAGCGCATCGGCACCACCGTGGCCGACACCATCAGGGGGCTCAGGTGATCGTCGATCCCATCAACAACCGTCGTGTCGCCATCATCGGCGGCGCGGGGTTCCTGGGCCACCACCTGGCGCTCGCGCTGAAGGAGCAGGGCGCCGACGTGGCGGTCATCGACAGCCTGCAGGTGAACAACCTGGTGGCGGTGATGGCCGGCGACGGGTACGCCGCGCACCGCGAGCTGTACACCCGCATCCTCTCCGAGCGGCTGGACCTGCTGCGGTCCCGCGGGATCCCCGTGCTGGTGCAGGACGCCCGCGACTACCACGCCCTGGGCCGGCTCATCGACGAGTTCAAGCCCCAGGTGGTGGTGCATGCCGCGGCAGTGGCGCACGCCGACCGGTCCAACAAGGACCCGTTCACGACGTTCGACCACTCCCTGCGCACGCTGGAGAACGCGCTGGATGTCGCCCGCGGCAACGTGGAGCACTTCATCTACCTGTCCAGCAGCATGGTCTACGGCGACTTCCAGACTGACGAGGTCGCGGAGGACCACCCGCTGGAGCCCATCGGCATCTACGGCGCCCTCAAGGTGGCCGGAGAGAAGATGGTGATCGCCTACAACCAGGTCTTCGACCTGCCGTACACGATCATCCGTCCCTCGGCGCTCTACGGGCCGCGGTGCGTGAGCCGGCGTGTGGGGCAGATCTTCATCGAGAACGCCATCGCCGGCGACCCCATCACCATCTGGGACAACGGCAGCGACCGCCTGGACTTCACGTTCGTGGAGGACATCGTGGGCGGAATGATCCTGGCGATGCGCCACAGGGGCAGCATCAACCAGATCTTCAACATGACCTACGGCGCGAGCCGCTCCATCGCGGAGCTCGTGGAGATCATCCGTGAGGAGTTCCCCACGCTGGAGGTCAAGCAGGCGGAGCGCGACCGCCTCATGCCCCGCCGAGGAACGCTCTCGGTGGATCGCGCGCGAGAGATCATCGGGTACGACCCCCGCTGGCCCATTGATCTGGGAATGCCGGAATACATCGATTGGTACCGGCGCGTCACATCGGAGCCCGCGGTTGCCTACGGTCGTCGAAGCACGGATCGCTGAGGACGGCTGGCTGACGCAGGTCGTCGGCCGGCCCGTCCACCGGGTCGACCCCCGCTGCACGGCGGGGGATATCGCCAGCCACGTCACAGACGCGGCGGGCGGCAGCATCTACTACACGCGGGTCCCAACCGGGGACACCGCGCGGGTGAGCGAGCTCGCGCGCCTGGGGTTCGAGGTCGTCGACTGCGGCGTGACCCTGTCGCGCCATCCGGACCCGCCTGAGGTGGACCCGGCCCAGGTCATCAGCGCGCGCCCCGAGCACGCGGAGCAGGTCGCGCGGATCGGCGGCGCCGCATTCGGCATGTCCCGGTTCCATCTGGACCCGCACATGGATCAGAGCGCCGCGGACGCGATCAAGCGGGAGTGGGCGCGCAACTGCGCGCAGGGTGGCCGGGGCGTCGCCACGCTCATCGCCCTCTCCGGCGACCGGGTCACCGGCTTCCTGGCGGTCCTGCGGGACGGCGCCGACCACGTCATCGACCTGGTCGCGGTGGACGGCGGGTACCGGGGGCGCGGCATCGGCCGGTCGCTGGTGCAGGCGTTCGTCGCCAGGTTCGGCCCGCTGTCCGCGGAGCTCCGCGTGGGAACGCAGGCCGCCAACATCACCTCGCTGCGGATGTACGAGCACCTTGGCTTCCGCATCCAGTCCACCCACTACGCGATGCACCTTCACACATGACCACTCACTCAGCCCTCCCCACGGATCGCGTCCTCGTCGTCGCCGAGATCGGCAACAACCACGAGGGCGACGTCCACGCCGCCATGGACCTCGTCCGGGCCGCGGCCTGCGCAGGCTGTGACGCGGTGAAGCTGCAGGTCTTCCGCGCGGATGCGTTCGTGCGGCCGTCCCAGCCCGACCGGCTCGCGCAGATGAACGGGTTCCAGCTCGCCGACGACGAGGTGGAGCAGATCATCGCGCTGGCCCGCGAGCTGGGCCTCATGGTGATCGCCACGCCGCTCGACATGCCCAGCCTCACGCTGGTGGCCTCCCAGGTGGACGCCCTCAAGATCGCCTCGGGCGACAACGACCACCTGCCACTCATCCAGGCGGTCGCCGCGGTGGACGTGCCGCTCATCATCTCCACCGGTCTCACCGACATCGCCGGCATCCGCCGGGCGCTGGAGGCCGTGCGCGAGGTGGCGGCCGGACGCGAGGTGTGGCTGCTGCAGTGCACCGCCGCCTACCCGGCCATGCCCGAGGAGGCCAACCTGGGGGCGATCGCCACGATGGCCCGCGAGTTCGGCCTGCCGGTGGGCTATTCCGACCACACCGCCGGGGTGGAGGTCGCCGCGCTGGCGGTCGCCGCCGGCGCCCGGATGATCGAGAAGCACATCACGCTCGATCACCGCCGGTCCGGATTCCGCGACCATCTCATCAGCGCCGACCCGTCGGAGCTGACCCGTCTGGTCGCCGAGATCCGCTCGGTGGAGCGCATCGTGGGTGACGGGGTCAAGCGTCCGCTGGACGCCGAGACCCCGCTCATGACCGCGGCCCGGCGCTCGATCGTGGCGGCACAGGACATCCCGCAGGGTGCGATGCTGGAGGAGGCCGACATCACCTGGATGCGTCCCCGCGACGGCATGCGCCCCGGCGAGGAGTCCCGCCTCATCGGCAGAACCCTCACCCGGACGCGCCACCGCGGGCAGTCCCTGCTGGAGGCCGAGACCGAGTGACCGACGGAGAGGGCTGACCGATGTGCGGGATCGCCGGGTACATCGGCAGCGAGCACCTCTCCGACGGCCGCCTGGAGGCCGCCCGTGACGCGCTGGGCCATCGCGGCCCGGACGCGTCCGGGATCCGGCGGTTCCGCACGCCGCACGGCGGCTTCTGCGACCTCGTCCACACCCGCCTGTCGATCATCGACCTGGACCCGCGGGCGAGCCAGCCGTTCAGCCGCAACCAGGGTCCCGGTCACAGCTGGGGCGGCGGCGGGAACTGGCTCACCTACAACGGCGAGCTGTACGACTACCTGGAGATCCGCGCGGACCTGGAGGAGGAGGGGGAGCGTTTCGCGACCACCTCCGACACCGAGGTGCTCCTGTGCGCCATCGAGCGCTGGGGCTGGGACGCGCTGGACCGCTTCGAGGGCATGTGGGCGTTCGGGTTCTACGACGCGGCCGCGGGTGAGCTCACGCTCTGCCGCGACCGGTTCGGCGAGAAGCCGCTGTTCGTGCACCGCGCCCCGCACGGCCTGTACTTCGCCTCCGAGCCCAAGGCGATCTTCGCGATGCTGGGCCGCACCCTGCCGCCCAACACCCGCCACCTGGCGCGCTTTCTGGTGAACGGCTACAAGGCGCTGAACAAGGGCGCCGAGACGTTCTTCGAGGGGCTCACCCAGGTGCCGCCGGCCATGCTGCTCACCGCCACCTCGGAGGGGCCCGAGCAGGTCCGCTCCTACTGGAACCCGCGCCTGGCCGTCGAGGAGGGCATGGAGTACCCGGAGGCGGTCGCGGCGGTGCGCGACCGGCTGGTGCGCTCGGTGGAGCTGCGCATGCGCGCGGACGTGCCGCTGGCGTTCTGCCTGTCGGGCGGCGTGGACTCGGTGTCGCTCATCAGCATCGCCGCCCACGAGCTGGGGCACGACGTCCACGGGTTCACCATCGTGAACACGGACGCCCGGTACGAGGAGGCGGACATGATCGCGGTGGCGGTGGAGCACCTTGGGGTGCGCCACACCGAGGTGCCGCTCTCCACCACCGGGTTCCTGGACGGGCTGCGCCGCCAGGTGGCCGAGCACGACGCCCCGGTGGTCACGATCACCTACTACGCGCACCGCCTGCTCATGGAGGCGATCCGCGACGCCGGGTACAAGATCTCCATCTCGGGCACGGCCGCCGACGAGCTGTTCACCGGCTATTACGACCACCACGTGGCGTACCTGGCGATGATCCGCGGTGACGCCGACCTGCACGCCTCATCGCTGGCGGCGTGGACCGAGCACGTGAAGCCCATCGTGCGGAACCCGTTCCTGGGCGACCCGGAGCTGTTCGCCCGTGACCCCGGATTCCGTGACCACATCTACCTCAAGAACGACGAGTTCGCGGCCCGCCTGCGCGTGCCGTTCCACGAGGACTTCGCCGAGCGTGACTTCGGCGCCGGATCGGACGTGCTGCGCACCCGGATGCTGAACGAGCTGTTCCACGAGTCGGTGCCGGTGATCCTGGCCGAGGACGACCTGAACGCCATGGCGGTGTCCATCGAGAACCGCTCCCCGTTCCTGGATCGCGGCCTGGCCGAGCTCACCTGGACCATCCCCACGCGGCACCTGGTGCAGAACGGCCGCGCCAAGGCGGTCCTGCGGGACGCCATGCGCGGCATCGCTCCGCAGCCGATCCTCGACAACCGCCGCAAGGTGGGCTTCAACGCGCCGCTGGAGGACCTGCTGGACCTCGACGACGCCGCCGTGCGTGGGACCTGGTGAAGCGTGAGTCCATCGAGGACCTGCTCAAGCAGCGCAACCTGCCCAACAGCGAGAGCAAGTTCCTGTTCAGCCTGCTCGGCACCAAGATGTTCCTGGAGCAGTGCGCCGGCTGAGCCGGGCGGGTCTCAGGCGGTGATCCCAGGCCCCGGGGATGCGGCCCCGGACTTCATCCCCGCCGCCCTCAGCACGACCAGCCCCGCCACGAACCAGGCGATTGCCAGGAACCCGAGGTGGAACCCACTCGCGAGCACGCCCGGCGCGAGGATCCAGAGCACCGCGGCGAGCTTCACCAGGTTGCGTCGCATGGCCAAACCGTGGGCCCGTGATCCGCGCAGGTCAATCGCTCGGAGCGTCCGTGATTCCTGTCACCACGGCTCGGCGGCGATCATGGCCACGGTTCCCGCCTCCGACCAGCCGATCTCCCCGTCGGTCTGAGGCCGCTGGGTGAACTCCTCGACGATGCGGCGGGCCATCATTGCGCGCTGGTGCCGATCGGCGAGCTCCTCGACGGCCCTGCGGGCGATGGCCGCGCGGCTGCCGGCCACACCCTCCGCGACCATGGCGTCAACGGCGTCCATCAGCGCGTGGTCGACGCGTACGACGATGCGGGTCATCCCCCCTCCGAGCAGTCGATGATCTTCGCGCGGTGGCCATGCGAGCGGGCCAGCCGCCGGTCGGTGGTGAGCAGCGGCGCGTCGAGGACCTCGGCCAGCGCGACGTACGCGGCATCCGATGCGGTGTGGGTGCTCCGGAGTGCCCAGACCCGCTCCAGGAACAGGCCGGTCGGGATGGTGCTGTACGGCGGCCTGCGAAGCGCGGCGGGAACGCGGTCGCCCCAGTCCAGCCCCGCCCGGCGCTCGAGGCGCCGGAGGCCGTTGAGCACCTCCATCCGGGTGATGTCGAGCACGTAGATGCTCGCCACGCCATCGAGCCTCTCGGCGATCCGCGGGGAGGCGGGGCCCTGGACGATCATGTCCAGCCAGGCGGATGCGTCCAGGACCGTCACGGCCACAGGCCGTCCCACTTCTCGTCCATTTCCGCACGCGACTCGCGGATGATCTCGGCGGCGTCCAACGGGGCACCGACCCTCAGGTCCAGCCGACGGATCCGGCGGAGGTACTCCTCCAGCGATGGCCGTTCGGCGAGCGTCTCCAACTGGCTGCGCAGGTACTCCGAGAGGCTCACGCCCTGCAGGGCCGCCTTCGCCTTCAACCGCCTGACCGTGTCCTCGGGCACGTCTCGAATCTGCAGGATGGGCATTACACGGCTCCATGTCAAAGTGCATGAACTCTGCATGCACAGTGTCGCAGGACGCGCGTGGCGCGTCCATGGGCCGGGTCAGCCCCCGGAGATCTCCCGGCGCCGGGCGAGGATGAGCGCCTCCACCAGGGGCTCCGGAAGCGGAGCGTCCGGCGGGAACCGCAGGGCGCCCTTCGACGTCTCGTATGCGCCGGTCCGCTCGCCGAGGGTCGCGAGCACGGAGCCGCTGTGGGGGAGGTAGCTCAGATGGCGGGCCGATGCCGCGAACCCGGCGACCACCTTCCCGCCCACGCGGAACGCGGGCGCGCCATAGGACAGCCCCTGCTCCGCCTCGGGCACCACCGCCAGGATGGTGCGGCGCAGTGCCTCCAGCGTTCCGCGACCCGGCTCGGGGACGTCCGCCAGGTAGTCGTCGACCTCATCGGCGCTCACCCGGGCAGTGTCGGCCTCGCGGTGACGCGCGTCAACGACCCCGGAGGCGCTCCCGCAGCCCGGCCGCCATCGCGGCGATCGTCGCCCAGTCGAACAGGCCCATCACCGGTTCGGCGACCGGCATGAGCCGCCCCGCGGTGTTCCGGGTCATGCGGACCCGCATGTGCAGGCGCGATCCGCCGCCGTGGGGGCCCAGGGCCATCGCCCAGGTGAGGTCCAGGGCGCCCGGAGGAAGCGGGTCGTCCACGGCGGGCCAGCGCCACCCGTTGGCCGGATCCCGGATGGTGCGCATCACCAGCACACGCTCGGGCTCCAGGTGCGTCACCCGGAACACCGGGTCTCCCGGGCCGTAGTCCGGCACCACGTCGCCGATCTGCAGCTCCTGGAACCGGGCGTCGATGTGTCGCAGCGGCCGGCGGTCCGCCGGGACGAGCCGTTCCAGCCCCCGCGGCAGGTACCAGCCGGCGCGGCCCTTGCCGAGCTGCACCAGCCACGGCCACACCGCCTCCGGCGGTGCGGGCAGCGTCACCACGCGGTCCATCTCGGCCCGCGGAAGGGGAATGGACGCATCGCCGGGCAGGCGGCGGCGCAGGTCGGCGTCCGACGCGCCGGAACGGCGCCCCAGCCGCGACAGGCCGGCTCCCAGGAGGGCGCCGGCCGTCACGGCCGCGGCGGAGCGGGTCAGGCCCGTGTGTTGCCCCAGGTCTCGTCGTGCACCAGGGTCTTCCAGGTGCGGAACGTCTTGGCCATGGCCGGGGCGCGCCCCTCGGGGAACGACTCCGGGTAGCCCAGCGGGGTGAGGATGACCGGGTCCACCTCGGGGGGCAGGCTCAGGATCTCCCGCAGCGTGTCCTTCTCGAACCGCTGGAACGCCGTGGTGGGAACCGATCCGATGCCCTCGGCGCGGGCGACCAGGAACAGGTTCTCCATGGCGAAGGCCACGGAGATCACGTCGTCCTCGTGCCCGCCGGCGCGCATGGACGCCGGGTAGTTGTCGCGGGGCACGACCAGGCCGAAGACCCACGCCGGCACGTTGCGGTAGCTCGGCAGCAACTTCTCGGCGGTCTCGCGGCCCCATTCGGCCTTCTCCTCCTCGGACACGCCGTCCTTCCAGGGGCGCATCTCGCGGAAGTACCGCGCGCCGCCGGCGATCACGAACTCCGCGACCTTGGCGCGGCGCTCGGGGTCGCGCACCACCAGCAGGCTCCATGCCTGGGCGCCGCTGCCGGTCGGGGCGCGGAGCGCCAGCTTGAGCAGGTGGTCAAGGGTCTCGTCCGGGATCGGCCGGTCGGTGTAGTTGCGTACCGCGCGGCGCTTGCGGATGGCCTCGACGACGTCCATGTGCGTACCTCGGGTCGGGGTGGGCTCAGGCCGGGGCGCCGGCGGTCGCCTCGGTGGGCTGGAAGTCCAGCTCCGTGACGATCTCGATGGCGGCGGCCACCGACCGGGCGTTCGGGCAGTGATGGGCGTGGATCGCGTTGCACCGCTCGGCGGCGGCCCGCTGCTCCTCGGGGGCGCGCAGGTGGTACGTGATCACGATCTTGCGCAGCCGCAGCACCCCGTCGGGGTCCACCACGACCTCGCCGTCGGCGTCGCAGGTGAGCGCGTCACCGGATGCGACGATCCCGCGGGCCTTCAGCGTGCCGCCGAACGTCCCGATCAGGCAGCCGGCCACGGACGCGACCAGGTAGTCGAGCGTGCCGGGGTGCTCCGGCACCGTGCCGGGGGCGAAGCCGTAGTGCTCGCCCTGCCAGCCGGGCGTGCCGAACGTGACCGGGGTCCCGGTCATGTGCAGCACGGCCTTGCGGATGGGCGGGTTCTCTCGTGTGAGGCTGGCGTGCACGTGGTGCACGATCTCATCGGCCATCGGTGGGCTCCTCGGGTCGGTGAACGGGCAGAGCCTACGACGGCGCCCGCCGGTCCGGCCAGCCCGCCTCCGGGGAGGCGGGCCCCCGGATGCCGCCCATCAGCAGCGCCGCCGTGTGGCCGACGGCCTCCGAGCGGGCGAGGGTCCCGTTCCGGACGGCCAGCCACGCCGCGTAGACGACCATGCCCATCGCCTCGACGATCCAGCCGGCCGGCAGGTCGGCCCGGATGGTGCCGGCGGCCTGTCCGCGCTCCACCAGCTCCACGACCGGGAGCATCACCTCGGCCTCGGCGGCGTCGACGCCCGGGTCCCCGGTCATCGACGGCTCGTTGAGCAGGAACGCGAAGCGGTCCCCCAGCCCAACCAGCTCGTGCAGCAGCCGGCCGAGCGCGGCGACGGTGTCGCCCTCGTCGAGCCGGGCGGCGCGAAGCGCCGCGACCGTCGCGGCGAATGCGTCGTCGGCGAGCGCCGCCACCAGGCGCGCCCGGTCGGGGTAGTGGCGGTGCAGGGTGGTGCGCCCCACGCCCGCCGCCGCGGCGATCTCGCCGAGCGCGACGCCGGGATCGCGGGCCCATGCGGCGGCGGCCGCGTCCAGGATGGCGCGGCGCGTGCGCGCGACCGCGCGTGATTCGCTCGTGCTCACCCGACCTCGCTTGACGGTGCCGATGGTCGAACTGTACCTTGCCGAAACGGAACAACAATGTTCCCTTTAGGAACATGAATGAACACCACCCCGCCCGCACCGTCCGCCGACCGCCACCAGCTCGTTGACGTGCTGCGCAGCGTGGCGCTGCTGGGGATCCTGGTCGTGAACCTGGAGTTCCTCGCCAGCGCGCCGTTCCTGGGGTGGGAGGGCCGTGACGCCTGGTGGGACCTCGCGGCGCGCTGGGTGGGCATCACCTTCTTCCAGCTGAAGTCGTACCTCGTGTTCGCGGTGCTCTTCGGCTACGGGCTGGCGATCATGGCCTCCCGGGACCGCGACGGCCGCCTCGGCGGCCGGTACGCCCGGCGCATGGCCGTGCTGGCGGTCCTGGGGGCGCTCCATGCCGCGTTCTTCTTCGTGGGCGACATCCTGTTCACCTACGCGGTGATCGGCTCGCTGCTGTTCGCGGTCCGGCACTGGGCGACCGCGCGGCTGCTGCGGCTCGCGGGCTGGCTGTTCGGGATCGCGACCGCGCTGGTGGGGCTGGTGTGCCTGGTCATCGCGGCGGGCGGGGCCACCGACGATCCCGGGCAGGCCGCGCGGACCGCCGTCTACGCCGACGGGACCTTCCTGGAGGTGGCTGCCCAGCGCGTGGAGGACACGCTGATCGCGCTCGTGTTCGGCGGGCTGCTGCAGTGGGCGAGCATCGCGTCGGCCTTCTGCGTCGGCCTGGCCCTCGGCCGCGGCGACCTGCTCGCACACCCCGCCCGCCATGTCGCCCGCGCCCGGCGGGTCATGCGCTGGGCGCTGCCGGTGGGGTTCGGCGCGTGCGGGGTGGCCGGCGTGCTCACCCTCGCCGCGGACGCACGCGACGGGTGGCTCCCTGCGGCCGGGCTGATGATCCAGCACCTGGCGGCGCCGGTCGCCGTTGCGGGCGTCCTGGCGCTGGGCATCGTGATCGCCGGGACCCGGTCGTGGTGGCCGCGGGCGCACGCGGCCACGGCGGCGGGCGGTGCGGCGTCGCTGTCGGTGTACCTGGGCGAGTCGGTCATCGCGTCGCTGGTCTTCAACGGCTACGGGCTGGGACTCGTGGGCGACGTGGGGCCCGCCCTGGCCCTGCTGTTCGCGCTCGCCATCTGGGGTGCGCTGGAGTGGGGGATGCGGGCGTGGCGGGCGCACTTCCGCCAGGGACCGATGGAGTGGCTGCTGCGCAGCGCCACGTACCTGCGGTGGGCGCCGCTCCGGCGCGCCGCCGCTCAGCGCTCGTAGGTCTCCAGGGGTCGCTCGAGGTGCTCGCCGGTCTGCACCCGCCACAGCGCCGCGTACAGCCCGCCGCTCGCCACCAGCTCGTCGTGGGTGCCCTCCTCGGTGATGCGGCCGTGCTCGAGCACGTGGATGCGGTGGGCGCTGCGGACGGTGCTGAGCCGGTGGGCGATCACGATCGTGGTGCGTCCCTTCGAGACCGTCTCCATCGAGCGCTGGATGGCGGCCTCGGTTTCGTTGTCCACCGAGCTGGTCGCCTCGTCGAGCACCAGGATGGCGGGGTCGCGCAGGATCGCCCGGGCGATCGACAGGCGCTGCCGCTGGCCGCCGGAGAGCCGCTGGCCCCGCTCGCCCACCACCGTGTCGTAGCCCTCCGGAAGGGCGGCGATGAAGTCGTGGGCCTCGGCCAGCCGGGCGGCGGCCTCGATGTCCTCGCGGGAGGCGTCCACCCGCCCGTAGGCGATGTTCTCGGCGACGCTGCCGTCGAACAGGAACACGTCCTGGCTCACCAGGCCGATGGCCCCGCGCAGGGAGGTGAACGACAGCTCGCGCACGTCGTGGCCATCCACGGTGACCCGACCGGAACGGGTGTCGTAGAACCGCAGCAACAGCTTCACGATGGTGCTCTTGCCGGATCCGGTGAGCCCCACCACCGCGTGCGTCTCGCCGGCGGGGATGTGCAGGTCAATGCCGTGCAGCACCGGCACGTCGTCGGAGTAGGCGAACTCCACGGCCTCGAACGCCACCTCGCCGCGCACCGGGGCCGGCAGGTCCACCGCGCCCGGGGTGATGGTGGGCCGCACGTCCAGCAGGTCGAGGATGCGCCGGGTGGAGGCCATGCCCCGCTGGTAGAGGTCCAGGGTCTCGCCCAGCCGGGTGAGCGGCCACAGCAGGCGCTGGGTCATGAACACCAGCACCGAGAACAGGCCCACCTCGAGTGACCCGTTCAGCGTCGCCCAGCCGCCGACGAATCCGGCCAGGATGGCCATGCGGATGAGCGGCACGAACGCCGAGCTGAGCCGGATGGCGCCGCCGTTGGCGACCCGGTAGGCGTCGGACTCGACGGCGATGCGCCGCGACTCGCGGTCTTCGGCGGTGAAGGCCTTGATGGTGGCCACGCCGCCCAGGTTGTTGGCGAGCATGCCGTTGAGCAGGCCCACCTGATCGCGCACCCCGGCGTACTTGGGCTGCAGGCGCCGCTGGTAGCGCAGCGACCCCCAGATGATGATCGGGATCGGCAGGAACGCCACCAGCGCCAGCAGCGGCGAGGCCAGCACGAACACCAGGCCCACCAGGACGACGTTCAGGAACGTGGCGATGATGGTGTTGGCGCCGACGTCCAGGAACCGCTCCAGCTGGTTCACGTCGTCGTTGATCACCGACATGAGCCCGCCGGTGGATTGATCCTCGAAGTAGGCGAGCTCCAGCTTCTGCACGTGGCCGTAGGTGTCCATGCGCAGCTCGTGCTCGACCGTCTGGGCAAGGTTCCGCCAGGCCATCGCGGCGGCCCACTCGGTGAGCGACTCCAGCATCCACACGACGGCGTTCACGATGGCCAGCAGCACCAGCTGCCGCCACTGGTCGTCGACGCCGGTGAGGGACGCGACGAAGCTGTCCTGGTCGCGCACCACCACGTCCACGGCCGCGCCGATGAGCAGCTCCGGCACCACGTCGAACACCTTGTTCAGGCTCGACATCACCGTCGCGTAGATCACGCGGGGGCGGTGGTGGCCCGCCCGGCGCCAGAGGCGCAGCAGGGGGTGGACGTCGTTCACGGGGAGCGCGGCGGTCTCGGGCATCGCGGGAGTGTAGTGCCGCCCTCCGCCCCCGGGACCGGTGCCTACGGGACGGCGGCGGTGAACTCGTCGGCGCCGATGTCGGCGCGCGCGCCGGCCGGGCGGCGTGTTCCGTCCAGGTCGTCGGCGACCAGGCCGGGGGCGATGCGGTCGATCGCTCTCCGAGCGGTGGCGCGAAGGTGCAGGTCGCCCCGTGCCGCCGAGACGAAGAGCCCCGCCTCGCGCGGGCTGCGCAGCACCAGGTTGCCGCCCACCCGCGCCCGGGTGCCGTCGCGCAGGTTCAGCGGCCGGTCGAGGATGTTGCCGCGGTAGACCAGGCCGCGCGCGTACCGCCGCACGTCCGGCGTGTACCCGTTGCCCCAGAGGGTGTTGTGCAGCACGCGCCCGTTGACGGTGTCGATCACCGAGATGCCGGCATCCGCGGAGCGCGTGACCACGTTGTTGCGCACCACGCCACCGACGTGCTCGTGCGCCTGCCGACCCCAGGCCGGGGTGCCGAACCCGCCGTAGTTGATGCCGTTGAGCCCGGAGTTGATCACCACGTTGCGCTCGATGACCGTGCCCACCGAGCCGCTCTTGAACTGGATGCCGGTTCCGGCAAGCGTGGCACCGCGGATGTTGGTGACGCGGTTGGCCCGCACCACCCACCGCAGGCACGAGTTGCAGTCCACGCCCTGGAAGTTGTTCCCGCGGAAGCGACGCACCTGGGTGATGACGTTGCCCTCCACCAGCACGTCGGCCACGCACCCCGGGTCGCAGGTCCCGCCGCCCTTGATCGCGCTGAACTGGGACTCGAGGTCGCCCGATCGGGTGTTGTCCCAGATCCGGTTGCCCTCGATGCGGACGTGGCGCGCGGGCGCGTCCACCTTGATCCCGTGGTAGGCCCCGCCGGTGATGTGCAGCCCGCGCACGGTCACGTGCCGGGCGCCGGGGATGTAGACGGGCTCCTCGTTCCCGTTGCCGTCGAGCACCACGCTTCCGGGATCCCCCTGGGGCCGAAGCACGACGGGCGCCGTGGCGGTCCCGGACTGCCCCGGCCCGATCGTGAGCCTCCGGGTGAGCACGTAGCGCCCGGGCGCGATGGCGATCTCGGTCCCCGGTCCGGCGGCGGCCACGGCGGCCTGCAGCTGCGCCTCGGTCCGCACGTTCACGGTGGCACCTGCCGCCGGGACGGCGGCGAGGGCAAGGACGAACAGGAGGAGGGTCGCCCGGTACACCGGGCGACCCTCTCACGCATACAGCCGATGCGCTCGAGATCCGGGCTTTGCGGTGATCCATTGTTGGAGTGATCCGTTGTTGAAGTGATCCGGGCTTTTCCGCTGGCGTAGTTGTTTCGGCGCCCCGCAGGGGCGCCGTCTGCTTTTCGTTTGTGGTCGTAGACGGTGCTTTTCATCGCCTGGTCGACTCGCGCAAACGCTGCCCATGTGTGCGTCTGGGGACGCCTTGCGGCTGCGCTGCCACTGAGCAGAGCTCCCCATCCATGGGTCGCCCTCATTTGGTCCTCGCCATCCACAAGGGCTGCCGTGCCATCCCGGACAGTGGTGCACCGCAGCCATGAGTTGCCGCGCCGGGACGGCGCGGGTCCAACCCCTGGCGCGCTATCCGGGTAGCTCGCGGCAATTCGACAATCAGTGCGCTCGAGGACGCTGATCCCAGACGGCCGCAGAGCACCGAATCCGGTGGACGACTGCCAAAAGCAATCGGCTCATGGATGAGCCGAGCACACTGGTTGCAGGCAGCCGAAAGGCGTGGTTCCTGGGGCCAACGTCGCCGAACGCCTCTCAGCGCCAAACCTCGCGCGAGGCTGGGCGGCCATAAGAAGTCCGATCACGACCACAAGTCAGAAGCAAACGGCCGAAGGAACTACTGCACCTCGCAAAGCCCGGATCACTCCAACAACGGATCACGAGAAGCCCGAATCACTGCAAGCGCGGATCACTCCGACAAACGAAAAGCGAACGGCGCCCCTGCAGGGGCGCCGAAGGAACTGCTGCACCTCGCAAAGCCCGGATCACTCCAACATTCTTAGGCGACCGCCCAACGCAGCGGCACCAGCATCTCGTCCGGGGTCAGCGAGCCGTGCCGGCTCAGGAGCACCTTTCCCTGGTGGCCGGGGTCGGTGAGGGCGACCTGCCCGCGCGCCACCAGGGCCACCTCCCCGAGCCGGGCACGGGCGGCCGGGATCACCTCCGGCCCCAGCCAGCCCTCGTCCAGCACCCGCTCCACCGGCACCACCCAGGCGTGGTCGTCGTGCGCGGCCTCGGCGGCCTCCAGCACGGCGGCCGCACGATCGGCCGGGCAGTGCAGCCACGCGAAGCGCGCCTCGCCGCTCAGCGACGTGCACAGGTCCCGCACGCCCTGGGCGATCTCGACCTCGTTGCCGGCGGTGACCACGTGGCCGTGGTCGGCGCTCACCACGACGGCCGTCCCGGTGGGCGCGGCGTCCAGGATCGCCGCCACCAGACGGTCCACGAACGCCAGCTCCGCGTCGTAGAGGCTGCCCAGGGCGTGGGCGTGGGCCACCTGGTCGATGCCGTCCCAGTAGGCGTAGACGAACGGCTCCCCCGCTCGGAGCGCCTCGGCCACCAGCACGGGCAGTCCGGACGGCGCGGCGTACCCGGTGAAGCGCGTGCCGCGCAGCTGGGCGCGGGTGAAGCCGCTGCCGGTGAACATGAGCTTGTTCACCACCACGGGCGACCCGCCCAGGAACGGCTCCACGGTCTGGGTGGTCTCCGGGACGACGGTCTCGCGGGCGTCGGCGCCGTCCAGTGTCCAGCGGATGGGGTTCAGGATCCCGCCGCCGGGCTGGTGCATCCGGTAGCCCACCAGGCCGTGCCGGCCCGGCGGGGAGGCGGTGACGATCCCCGTGAGCGCCGCGGCGGTGGTGGACGGGGCCACGGTGGTGAGCACGGTGCCGCCCATGCGCGTGAGGGCGGGGGCGAGATGCTCCCGCGCCGCGCGCTGGCGCTCGCCCAGGCCGTCGATCACCAGGAGCACCGTCCGCGGTGCGTTCAGGACCTCCTGCGGCAGCAGGTCCGTGACCGGGCCGCGGCGCTCCAGGAGGGCCGGCACGATGTTGGTGACCGACGCGCCGTCGTAGGCGGGCAGCAGGGGAGCGTCCATTGCGGGCAGCCTAGGGCCGCCCCCGGCCGCTACGGCGTGGCGGGACGCAGCTCCAGGTAGCCGGGGCCGCGCCGGATCACGAACGGGCCGACGCGCGTCTGGGTGGGCGCCTCGCCCACGGGACCGGGCCGCACGCGGGCGGTGAGCTCGCGGATGCGGGCGACGGCGGCGTCCACCCGCGCGATGCCGTTGTTGGTGCGCACCGCCAGGTCCGAGACCGGGGTGACGCGCTCCACCACCTCGTCGCCGCCCGCGACCTGCAGGTACAGGCTCCCGAGGCCGCCGACGGCGCTCAGCACCGCGCAGGCCACCAGCAGCCACATCCGCCAGCGGGGCGCAACCTCCCGGACGCGCACGACCTCCGGCGGGCTCGCGGCGGTGGGCCGCAGCGGCGGCAGGCCGCCGGAGGGTTCGGCCGTGGCGCGCGGGCCGAGGGGCGGCAGGCCGGAGACCGGCGGGGCGCTGTCGACCGGAGCGGGCATCGCACCGATCCTGACAGCGCCCCCACGGACGCGGTTACGAACCCGTCCGGATCAATACGCCGAATCCAGCAGGCGGTCCAGGTCGAGCAGCACGACGAGCCGCTGGTCGAGCACCAGGACACCGTTCACGTGCTCGCCGCAGCCCACGCCGGTCGGCGCGGGACGCACCTCGCCCTCTCCGGCCTGCAGCACCTCCGACACGCCGTCGACGGTGAGGCCCACCGGCTCACGGCCGGGCAGGTCGATCACCACGATGTCCTGCTGGGCGCCCGCCGCGCCCGCGGACCCCAGCCGCTCGCGCAGGTCGATCACCATCACGACCTCGCCGCGCAGGTCCACCGCGCCCTGCACGTGCGGCGGCTGGCCCGGGAGCGGCCGCGGTTCGCGCCAGCGCACGATCTCCCGCACCGAGTTGATCGGTACGGCGTACTCCTCGCGGTCCAGCAGGAGCACGACGTGCTGGGTGGTCTCGGCCTGGGTGAGTGTGGCCAATGGGGGCCTCCGTGCATGCGATGGGGATGGGTCCATCACATGCATCGGCGGGGCGCCGCCGAGGCGACACCCCGCCGTGGAGGATCAGCCCATGTCCGCGCTCAGGCGACCGGGAAGACCGTGTGGCACCACGGCTGGTGCAGGGTGCCCCGGAACAGCAGCCGCTCGCCGTCGGCGGCGGGCACGGTGTAGCTGATGATCTGGTCGTCGTCGTCCGGCCGGGGCAGGTCGATCGGGATCCGGAAGGGCGTGATGCGCGGCCGCCCGAACCCGGCGCGGCTCGCCGCGGCCTCCACGCCGGCGTAGGAGCGGAAGTGGAGCGTGAGGCCCTCGGGATGGGTCTCGGACGCCTCGGTGATCGTGAGTTCCTGCCCGAACGGGTGGAAGAGGTCGAACACCAGCAGCGCGCCGCCGGGACGAAGCGCCCGCGCGACGCTGGACAGGGCGCGGGCGAACTGGTCGGGCGTGAACAGGTAGAGGACCGCGTTCATCACGATCAGGTCCCAGGCCGCCGTCCGGCCGATCGCGAGGGCGTCGATCTCGGCGAAGTCGATGCCCGTCAGACCCGGGTCGCTGCGGCACTCCTCGAGGTGCCCGGCGATGAGGTCGCCACCGGTGAGCCGCAGGTCCGGACGGGCGCCGCGCACGTGGCGCAGCAGGTTGCCGGTGGAGCAGCCCAGGTCGAGCACCTCAGCCCCGGGGCGGTCCCGGGTCTCCCGGTCGATCATCTCCACCAGCACGCGGTCGCTCTCGCGCGGCCGCTCCGCATACCGGCGCTGGTACTCCCGGTACCCCTCGGTGAAGGTGGTGTCGGCGACGTAGTCCAGATAGGCGGCACGTTCGGTCATGCGGACGCTCCTGCGTGTGTCGGAACGGGGCGGTGGGCGGCGCGGGCCGACCGGAACGCGTCGGCGAACAGGAACAGCGGGCGCAGGACGGCGTCCGGGACCTCGTGCTCATCGGCCACCAGGGCGTGCCGCGCCAGCTCGAGCGCCAGGTCGAGTGCGGGGTCGCCCAGGTCGCTGCGCCAGCTCCAGGTGAGCGCGTCGTCATCGGCGAGGCACCGGGCGAGCGCCTCGACGGCGTCGGGCGCCGTCGGCGAGCCGGTGAGCTCCAGGCCGGCGGCCGCCATCTCGAGGCCGCAGACGGCCTCGGTCATGCGCACGCGCTCGTGCGGCAGGCGGGTGCGCCAGCGCTCGGCCATCTCGGGCGCCACCCCGGCCGCCCCGGTCTCGAAGCTGCTGTTGGCCACGAAGGCGTTGCCGGAGGCGTCCCGCAGGCGGGCGGGGTCCGACATCGCGCCGTCGTCGTCCACGCCGAGGAACCCGCAGACGGCGGAGGTGACGCCGGCCGGGTCCCGCACCAGACCCTCGTAGGAGAGCACGCTCACGCGCGGATCGGTGGCCAGCAGGGCGGCGATCGCCTCCTGCTTGCGCCAGTGCCGCAGCACCGACAGCGGGTGGGCGACCTGGGACGGGTCGTGGCGGGCCATGCCCAGGTTCGACGCCAGCACGGCGCGCGGGTCGCGCCGCACCAGGATCACCCGTCCGCCGGGGAACGCGCGCAGGAACGCGGGCGCCAGGTCGGCGGCCCACACCTCCTTGAGACCCACCACCGCACCGTCGGCGGCGTCGCGGGTGATCGCGACCGCATCGAGGAACCGGGCCAGAACGGCGCGGAACGTCGGTCCCCGCAGGGCCTCCGCCGCGGCCACCAGATCGGGTGATTCGATGGCGCAGCGCTCGGCCAGCGCCGGGCGCAGCGCCGCGAGCACCGCCGGGTCGGCGGCCTCGGACAGGTCACCGGCGAGCATCGCATCGAGCTGCGCGACCCCCGACGCGGCGCCGTGGTTGTCCTGCAGCGGCGCCGACGGGTCGATGGCGTCGCCCACGACGGCATTCCGGATGGCCTTCAGCAGCGGGAAGAGCGGATCGACCGCCACCTCCACGGCGGGATGCGCGGCCAGCATGCGCGCCACCAGCGTCGTGCCCGACCGGGCCGGGCCGGTGATCAGCAGTGGGCGCAGGGCGCTCATCGCCGCCTCGCGGCGACGATGACGTCGTCGCAGATCCGCGCCTCGTCGAGTGCCGGCTGCATCGCCAGCAGCGCCGGGGCGACGGCGTCGAGCGCGCCGCCGGGCAGGCGCACCGCGAGCTGGCAGAGCAGCTCGTACACGTCCATCCCGAAGTACCAGGCGGCCACCGGCTCGAAGCCGGCGTCCCACAGCAGCGTGGCGAGCGATGCGTCGCTGAAGACGTTGAGGTGGCTGGTGGGCTCCATGTGCCGCCACACCACCTCGGGCAGCGCCCGCTGGACGGCGCTCGAGAGCGCGTCCGCGCGCGGCACCTCCACCACCAGGAGGCCGTCGTCGGCCAGGAAGCGGGCCGCGTGGTCGACGAACCGGCGCGGGTCGGCGACGTACTCCAGGACGCCCCACAGGGTCACCACGTCGGCGGGCACCGCCGGCGGCTCCATCGCCGTCACGTCTCCGTGCACCAGCTCCACGCCCATGACCTCGCGGGCGAACCCGCAGGACGCCCGGCTGATCTCGTAGCCGGTGGCCTCGATGCCCGCGGCCCGCGCGGCGGCGACGAAGTGCCCGGCGCCGGCGCCCACGTCGACGAGGCTGCCGGTGCCCCGCCCGAACCGGGCGGCGGCCGACCGCACCCACTCCAGCTTGGGCCGCACGATCTGCGACATCCGGATCTCGAGCGCCCGCAGGTCGGTGTAGACCCCGGCGAGCGCGTCGTCCTCGGCAAAGCGGCCGGCCAGGGACGCGGGCGCCGGGGCGGTGCGCACGAAGGCGTGGCCGCAGCCCGGGCAGCGGACGTAGGTGATGCCGAGGATGGTCACCGGGGCGTCGTCGGCCGCGACCGGCGCGTCGCAGCAGGGGCACGTCTCGCGGGTGACGGTGGGGCCGTCGCGCAACGCGGCGGCGGCAACCGCCAGCTCCGCCACGTACTCGCGCGCCTCGTCCGCGTCGATGGGCCGCAGGCCCAGCACGTCCAGGTGCTTGCCGCAGGTCACCTCGACCTCCGCGGCGTCCGATCCACCGGAGGCGATGCGTTCCCATCGCTCGGTCCGGGGGCCGGGGGAGGTGGTCATGGGCTGGTGGCGCAGCCAGCGGACGCCGGCGGGCGCGGCGGTCGCGGGGGCGCTGGGCACGGGTCCTCGCATGGCCGTCCTCTCGGCCGTTCCGCGCAGAACTTGAGCCGGCTCCTCGCCGGTTCCTAAGGTCCGGCGCCTCGCCCGACGATGCCACGGGGATCCCCGACGGAGGCGTGCCCGTGCAGACCGGCTTCAAGAGCGGCATCCCAGTCCTGGAGTTCCTCGCGCGATCGGTCCTGGACGCGCCCCGGCTCCCCGGTGTGGAGGGCGTTCTGGTCATCGCGCCGGATCGCGTCTTCACGCGCTCCGCGGACCTGGTGGGCGCCGCGGTGCGCTCGGACGAGGACGCCGCGGACGTCGCCGCGGACCTCGTGAACGCCCTGGGGGCCGAGCGTCTGGCGCGCACCGCGATCGCCTACACCGGGTGCTTCGCCCACACCGCGGACGCGGCGGCCCTCGTCGCCGAGATCGCGGCGGTGGCACGGGTGGCGGGACAGGTGCTGGTCGCCGAGGCCGAGCCGCTGGACCCGCCGGCCGCGAGCCGCGCCGCGGCGCTGCTGCGCACCGCGGGCCTCGAGCTGCGCGAGCATCGCCTCGTGCCGGCGTTCGCGGACGACCCCGTGATCCGGCGCATTCATCTGGGCCCGGTGCCGCCCCAGGGCGGGATGCGGCCGCTGAAGGTCGCCATCTCGGACCACCAGGGCAAGTCACTGGAGATCCAGGCGGCGCTGGCCGCGGCGGGGCACATCCTCACCGACGACGTGCTCGCCGCGGATGCCGTGCTGATCGACCACGACGTCCACTTCCACGGCAAGCAGCACTTCGTGGCCGCCGCGGTCGCGGCGGGCCGGAAGGGGTTCCTGTACCCGCACGGCGCGGACCCGGCGCTCATGGCCGGCTGGGACGGCATCTACGAGGTGTTCCCGCTGCTGTCGGGCGCCATGGTCATCTCCGAGGGGCACGCCCAGGTCGCCCGCCGGTACGGCTATCCGCTGCCCCTGCACTCCATCGGCTGGCCCTACTGCGAGCAGCGCGACCGCCGTGCCGGCCCGGTGGAGCACGTGCTGTTCGCCCCGACGCACCCGCCCTACCTGGGCAACCCGCGGTATCCCGGCCGGAACGCGGAGATGTTCGAGAAGCTGCTGCGCTGCCCGGTGCGGCTCACGGTGCGCCACATCGGGACGCTGGAGGAGAACGGGCTGTGGGAGGTGCCCGGGGTCACCTTCACGCGCGGGGACATGGGCGACGCCCCCGGCATGCTCGCCCAGATCGACGCGGCGGACTGCGTGGTGGCCGACCGCAGCACCTTCGGGAACCTCTCGGTCGCCCGCGGCGCGACCACCGTGCTGTGGGACACCTCGCTGGTGTTCAACAACGAGGGGAGCCGGCACCCCGACCACCTGGACCTGTACCGCGACCTGCTGCACCACCCGTTCGACGCCGACGACGGGGACATGTGGGATCTCATCCGGGCCGCGGCATCCGACACCCGCCGCATCGCGGAGTGGCGTGAGCGCTTCATCGGCCACCCCCTCGACGCGGCGGCCGTCACCGCCACGATCCGGGGGATCTGACCGGCCTCAGGCCCGGCGCAGCACGCCCGCCAGCCACCCGGCGACCAGCAGGATCCCCACCCCGCTCAGCACGAACACCACGCGCGGCGACGTGATCTCCAGCAGCAGCACCGCGAGGCCCAGGGCGGCCACCTGCCCCGCCTGGGCCGCGGTGCCGAGCAGGCCGAACACCCGGCCCAGCATCTCCCGCGGCACCCGCTCCTGCAGCAGCGTGTCGCTCGCCACGTTGTGGATGCCGTTGCCCACCCCGCCGATGCCCTGACCGGCGGCCCCGACCGGCACGTTCGGCGCCAGGCCGGTGACCGCGTTGCCCACCCCCGACAGTCCGATGGCCACGACGATCAGCCGGATGGAGTCCACCGTCCCCCGGCGCATCGCGAGGGTCGCCGAGGCCAGGATCATGCCGGCCCCGAAGGCGGCCACCAGCAGGCCGTAGCCGTCCGGGCCCGCCCCCAGCGCCTCGCGGGCCACGAACACCAGGGCCACGTTGTCGATGCCCGCGAGCGCGACGATCACGAACGTGGCGATCACCAGGGCGCGAACGATCGGCGCGGTGCGCGCGTGGGCCAGCCCGCCCCGCACCGAGGCCGTGAACGACTCCCGACCGCGGTCGCCGTGCGGCGGCAGCCGGGGCACGAACGCCAGCAGCAGTGCCGACACCCCGAAGCTGGCGGCGTCCACCAGCAGCGCTCCGCGCACCCCGGCGGTCGTCACCAGGATGCCGCCCAGCAGGCCGCCCAGCGCCAGCTCCAGGTTCGCCGCCAGGCTCAGCAGCGCGTTCGCCGAGAGCCGCTGCGCCGGGACCACCAGGGCCGGCACGGAGCTGCGCCCCGCGGGCTGGAACACCGTCACCAGGGCGGCCATGCCGGCCGCCAGTGCCAGGACGACCGGGAACGGCGGAAGCGTCACGGCGATCGCCCCTACCAGCACCAGCTGCCCCAGCTCGCAGGCGCGCATGAGGGCCCGCTGCTCCACGCGGTCCACCAGGGCGCCCGCCACCGGACCGAAGAACCGCGGGATCGCCTGCGCCAGCAGCAGCAGGCTCACGCCCACCGGCCCGTGGGCGTCGGCCGCCAGCACCACCAGCGCCACCGACGCGGCTCCGTCCCCCGCGAACGAGATGACGCGCGACGCCCACAGCGCCCGGAACGCCGGGTTCTCGATGAGCACCGGGGGAAGCCGCATCGGTGGATGCTCGCAGGCGGTAGCCCGCCCGCCTCGTCGAGGTCACGACGGGGCGGGAATCGCGCGCGGTCGGGCACTCATCCGGCACCCTGCGCGCGCCGATGTACACACAATGGATGTACACTCGGGGCCCGGCGATTGGGAGGGGCTGATGACCACGCGCGATGCGGCGGGACGGGATCTGCGATTGGGCTTTCGTGTGACCGAGCGCGAACGCTCCCTGCTGCGGGAGGCCAGCCGCACCGAGGGCATGACGGTCTCGGAGTTCGTCCTGCGTCATGCGACCCGGGCGGCGGAGCAGGTGCTGGCCGACCGACGGACCTTCTCGATCCCCCCGGAACAATGGGACGCCTTCGTCGCGGCGCTCGACGGGCCCCCGAAGAACGTGACGGGCCTGCGTGATCTGGTGCGTGAGACCACGGTCCTCGACCGGGAGTGACGTCCCGGTACGGCCCCGCCGAGCCGCTCCACCAGGGGCACCTGCTGGAAGGCTTCGACTGCGGGCAGGACGCGCAGTCCGAGTGGCTTCGTGACCACGCGCTCCAGGCGCACCGGTCGGGGACGAGCCGCGTCTACGTGGTCCGGCGCCGGCACGACGATCTGGTCGTGGGCTACCACGCCCTCGCGGCGGGGGCGGTCGATGGCGGCGCCGCGCCGCGCCGTGTGGCGCTGGGAACCGGCCGGCACCCGATCCCGGTGATCCTGCTGACCCGCCTCGGGGTGGACCTCAGCGAGCAGGGGCGGGGGCTGGGGCGGGCGCTGCTCGCCGATGCCCTCCGGAGGGTGGCGGGGGCGGCGGACCAGATCGGCGTCCGCGCGCTGCTGATCCACTGCGAGGACGACGCGGCGAGACGCTTCTATCTGCGGCAGGCGGCGTTCGAGGAGAGCCCCACCGACCCGATGCACCTCATGCTGCTGATGAAGGACCTCCGCCACGCGCTGGCCTGATCGGGCGCGACATGGCGATCGCTCAACCTGTCAGGCCACGGCGAGGCCGCCCGCCAGGCGGGCGCGCAGGCCGTCCACCTCGCGGAGCCACAGCTCCAGGTTGACCAGCTGCCACAGGAACATCATGTGGTTCTCGCGCGGCTGGCCGGACAGCACGATCTGCTCGTGCTCGTCGGCGATGTTGTCCACCACGTCGGGCAGGTAGACCCCGCGGTCGCGGAACGAGCGCGACGCGATGAGGTCCATGAGCGGGTCGCGGTTCTCGCCGCTGAACCAGATGTGGGCCGGAGCGTTCCAGCCGGTCTTGGCGATGCGGGTGCGGGTCTCCTCGGGCAGCACCCCGCGCATGGCCTCCCGCAGCAGGTGCTTGGTGACCCCCTGCCGGATCTTCATGCGCCCCGGGACGCGGAACATGAGCTCCGCCAGACGGTGGTCCAGGAACGGGTGGAAGCGCTCCACGCCCAGCGGACCCAGGTTGCGGTCCTCGGCGCGCAGGCAGCACGGCATGGTCTCGCGGGTGAGGTCCTGCCAGGTGCGGTTCTTGAGCAGCGTCCCGAAGCGGTGCTCCCAGGTCGAACAGGCCGGGGTCCACCGCGCCCACGTAGCGGCCCAGACGGCCGCGATCGGGCAGCACCACGCCCGGACGGGCGGGGTCGGCGATGCGGGCCACCATCGCCCGCGCGACGTCGGCGTCCTTCCGGAACACCGGGTGGTCGTGGTACCGCGCCCAGCCGGCGACCTCGGCCTCGTAGGCGGCGGTGTCGCCCTCGGCGAGCAGGTCGGCGAAGTGGCAGGGGAAGTACTCGAACTCCCCGGCGTTCAGCTCGTCGCCGCCCAGGCCCCCGAGGATCGATCCCACGCCCTCGGCCGCCACGGCGTCCGCCAGGATGGCGTGCGAGAGCCACGTGGCCGTGGCCACGGGCTCGTCGTGGATCGACACCAGGCGCGACACGGTGCCCATCACGTCCGGCACGGCGATCTCCACCGGGTGCCAGCTCTCGACGCAGCGGTCGAGCATGGTGGCGATCTCGGTGCGCTCGTCGTAGGTGGGGTCGGCGTAGACCGTGGAGTACGCGCGCTGCTTCTCGCACCGACCCGCTGTCCATGCCCCCCGAGAGGGTGAACGCCGGACGCGGGGCCACGGCCAGGCGGCGGCGGACGGCGTCGATGAGCAGCTCGCGGTACCGCTCGGCCAGCTCGGCCTCGGGGAGGTCCAGCTCGTCCTCGCCGCCCAGGGTCCAGTACCGCTCGGTGCGCTGGTGGCGCACGGCGCCGTCCTCGCCCAGGGCGAGCGTTACCACGCTGGCGGCGGGCACCTGGCGCACGTCCAGGTACGGGGAGGCGGCGGGGTCGTTGTCGAAGGTGCGGTAGTGCGAGCCGGCGATCCGCGCCACGTACGACGGGTCGGCCTCCACACGCACGCCGGGCAGGCCCAGCAGCGGCCGGGGGCGCGACGAGGCGGCCACAACGCCCGCCGCGGGCACCCAGTACAGGGGGCGCATGCCCCAGCGGTCGCGCGCGAGCTGCAGCGTGTTACGGCGCGAGTCCCACAGCACCACGGCCACGTCGGCGTTCAGGCGCTCCATCGCGCCGGCCAGGCCGTACATGGCGGCCAGGTGCAGCAGGGCCTGGGGGTCGGTGCCCTCGATGCCGAGCTCGTCGCGGTTGAAGATGCGTCCGTCCATCGCCAGCGCCAGGCCGCCGTGGGCGGCCACGCCGCCGCCGGCGCCGTCGCACGCCAGCCAGCCCATGCCGGAGCCGATCTCCGCGGCGCGGCCCGCGGCACCGGCCAGATCGCGCATGCCCTCGGCGATGTGGCGGCGGTGGGCGCGGGGCCCGGCCAGTGCGAGCAGTCGGCTCACGAGTCCTCCCGGTCGGCGACGATGAACGTCCAGTGGTGGGGGTATCCGATGACGTCCTCGGGGACGCCGCCGGTGCGGCGGTCGGTGACCACGGCGGCACGGAACCCGGCGGCCTCGATGAACGCGACGACCTCGTCGATGTCGTAGGCGTTCACGTGTACGCGCAGGTCCACGCCGGGGTCCAGGAACTCGTCGCGCACGTAGCGGTACTCGCTGGGGCCGGGGCGCAGCGACTCGCGCAGGATCAGCGACCGGCGGGCCACCGACAGCAGCCGCTCCAGCGGCCGGTGGTAGCCGTCGATGTTGGTGAGCACGTTCATGCACACCACGTGGTCCGCCTCGCCGTCCAGGTCCTCGATGCGCATGACCTCGAGGGCCGAGGCGGGCAGCCCGAAGGCCGGCATCTCGCGCTTTCCGATGCCGATGAGCGTGGGGGAGGCGTCGATGCCGTGGTAGGCGCAGGGGATGCCGCGGTCGCGCAGCGAGTGGAACAGGGACCCCGAGCCGCAGCCCGCGTCGAGGACCAGCTCACCCGCGCCCACGCGCTCGGCCAGCAGCTCGGCGGCCTGCGCCGCGCAGGTCATCTCCTCGGCCTGCCGGCGGCAGCGGGCCGTGTAGAGCGCGTGCACGGTGGCGCTGTGCTCCCAGATGCACCAGCGCACATATCCGCGGGCGCTGATCACGGACGGCGGCCCGCCACCAGGAACGCGGAGGCCATCACCAGGCCCCGCCAGTCCTCCGGGTCCTCCATGGCGATGCTCGCCTCGCGGAACAGCCGGGGCGCGTCGGCCTCCAGCATGGGGGGCAGGGCGTGGAAGTGGTAGTACAGCGTGCGCACGTCCACGAGCCCCGCCCGCCGGAAGGAATCCGCCAGCAGCAGGGGATTGTGGGTGCGTGAGAGCACCTCGTCGTAGCCCGGTTCGTCCTCGTGCCCGCCGCGCACCGGCGGCAGGTCGGTGCGGAACATGCCCTCCAGCCGGGTGAGCGCCCGCTCCAGCCCCTCGGCCTCCTCGGGGCGCACGCGAGCCCGCAGGGACTCGACGTCCACCAGCGTGTCGCGCACCAGCTCGTGGCTGTACCGGTTCATGGTGAACATGCCGAACAGCTGGTTGCGGGCCTCGGCCACCACCAGCCCCCCGGGCACCACCGCGTCGGCCAGCGCGGCCACCACGGCGTCGTCGGCGTCGGCCGGGATGTGGGGGAGCACGCCCACGCAGATCGCGGCGCCGAAGCGGCGGCCGGGTTCGGCGGGGCAGCGGAACGCCAGCGGGTCCAGCACGCTGCCCTCCCACAGCCGGGCGCCCGGCACGCCGGCCGGTTCCAGCACGCGGCGGGCCTCGTCGACCATCTCGGGCGTCAGGTCGAAGCCGTAGAGGTCCGCGCCCAGGTCGGTGGCGTCGCGCAGGAACGAGGCGGGCCCGCAACCGGCGTCCAGCAGCGAGCTCGCGCCCGATGCGGCGATGAGATCGCGCAGGATGTCGCGGTGCACCGGGGGGTGCGGGGCGTCCTCACCGTAGTACTCGTCGTAGTAGCGCCGGCTCCAGGTCGAATAGCAGTGCTTCACCTGCGCTTCGGCCCGCCGGGCACCCTCCGAGGCCCGCTTCTCAGCCTCGACCTGAACCTCAGACATTGCGCCTCGCCGCGATCCACATGTGCGAGGACAGGCCGTTCTGGGCCAGGAAGCGCTGGAACGGACCGCCCAGGGCCTCCCACTCCTCCAGCAGCACCCGCCGCAGCAGCGGCTGGCCGTCCAGGTCGACGCGACCGGCCAAAGCGGCCTCCCGCACGAACTCCGCGTCCAACTTTCCGGGCGTCGTGGCCGACACCACCGAGAAGCCGTTGCGCTCCAGCAGGCCCGCGAGCGACCCGGGGGTGAACAGGTTGACGTGCTCGGGGTCCACGGCCAGCGATTCGGCGCCCAGGGTGGCGATGTCGAAGCCCGCCGAGTTTGGGCAGGACAGCACCAGCAGCCCGCCGGGTCGCACGATGCGGGTGCAGTCCCCGATGAACCGGGTGGGGTCGAACAGGTGCTCGATCACCTCGAACGCCACCAGCACGTCGGCCGGCGGCAGCAGGTGGGCGGCCTCCTCGATGCGGGCCTCCACCACGTCCACGCCGCGCTCGCGGCAGGCCGCGGCCATCTGCGGCGTGGGCTCCACCCCCACCACGCGTTCGAAGGCGCCGCTGGCGGTGGCCAGGGCGGCGAATGTGCCGAAGCCCGGGCCCACCTCCACCAGCGTCCCGCGCGGGACGCCGAAGCTGTCGCAGTAACCGATGATCCGCTCCAGCCACGGGCGGTTCACCTTCTCGCGCCGGGTGGCCTCGGACGCCGGGAAGATGTGCTCGGCCCAGTACGCGTAGTTCTCGGAGTTCGCGTAGTAGCCCGCCATGACGGTCTCGGACGGGCGCGGGGTCATGTACCGCGTCTCGCATCCTGCGCAGGCGACCCAGGTGAACCCCCACTTGGCGATCGCCGGCTCGGCGTCGCGCCGGCCGCACGCCGGGCAGGGGACGTGCACGAACTGGTCACGGCGGGCGATCAGCCGCGCCACGTCGCGGGCGAAGGCGGCCTCCTGGCCCTCCAGCAGCTCCGGCGGGCACAGCTCGGCCTCGCTGAGGGTGGTCTGCGGAACGGCGGAGCTCATGCGGCCTCCCGATGGGCGAGGTCGTGCGCCGCGGGTGCGGCGTCGGGGATCTCGTGGCGGCGCCACTCACCGCGCTCGCGCCACCAGATGCGCGGGTCGCGGAACGTGTCGGCGATGCGGTCGAACTCGCGCTCGGTCATGCCCGTGTACTCCAGCCACCGCGCGAGGTCGCGCGGCTTGACCGGGTCGTAGCGGCGCACCAGCTCGACGCCCTCCTGGCGGGTCATGAGGCCCGCGCGGATGTCCTTGCAGACGTGGTCCGTGCAGCGGCCGTAGCCGAACTTGACGTACTTGAGCCAGTCGTGGACGCCGTTCTCGTGCATGTCGTCCAGGTTCGACATGCGGCGGTAGGTCCTGTCGAACGGCTCGTCGGAGGTCTCGAACCCGTACTCGTCGATGATCATCTTCGTGTGGGTGTTGGCCTCCCAGTGCACGAAGTTGCCCAGGTAGAGGCCGCGGGTGCCCACGTCCATCAGCTCGCGGTCGGTGGGGTACATGAAGGTGGTGAGGTCCGCGGGACGCAGGCCCTCCAGCCCCGTGAACCAGTTCCACTCGTAGCCACGGGCGAAGTGCTCGAAGCGGTCCCGGTAGCTCATCTCCGGGAAGTCGTCGAAGCTGAACTGCCCGCCCAGGTCCATGTAGCCGTGCTCGCCCCAGATGACCAGCGGGATGCCGTGCTGGGCGGCCACGCGCACCGGGGCGGTGGTGATGCCCACGTGGGCGTGCCAGTTCATGTCGCCCATCACCACGAAGGCCAGGCGGTTGAGCTTCTTGAGGGTGGTGACCGACGGCGAGACCAGCACGTGGTCCACGTCGAACACCTCCTTCATGCGGTGCATGTTCCGCCAGCCCGCGGGCGTCCAGTTGTTGCCGTTGTAGGTCACCAGCAGCGGGTTGAAGCCCAGCTCGTTCTTGATGACGTGCGCCTGGTACCAGCTGTCCTTGCCGCCGCTCACCGGGATGACGACGTCGTGGCGGCTCCCGTCGCGGCTGCGGTGGCGCTCCAGCAGCTCGATGAGCAGCTCGGTGCGGCGCGACCACTCGTCGGTGGAGATGGCGGCCTTCATGTCGGCGGCGCGGCACCCGGTGCACACCCCGTCCTCGTCGAACTCCAGCGGCACGGCCGACAGCGAGGGGTACACGCAGCGCGTGCACCAGCGCGGCGGCGCGGCGGGCGGCTCGGTGTCGCGCGGCAGCGGGCGGCGGGCGGCGGCGTACCGCTCGGCCAGCCGGCCGTCTCGGCGGGTGCGGTCGTAGTCGGGCTCCCGGGGGAACCGGCGGCTGCCCAGGCGCACGGGGCGCATGGGGATGCCGGCCGAGATGCACGCCTGCTTGGCGTTCGGGTAGCTCAGCTCGAAGAAGTGGAAGATGTTCGCCGCGGCGGCCGCGCTGGCCCCGCCGGAGGTGATGGCGGCGGGGACGTGCTCGTACCGGCCCACCCCGCCGCAGGCGATCACCGGCACGCGGGTGGCGCGGGTGACCTCCTGGATGAGCGACAGGTCGTAGCCGTGGCCGCAGCCGTCGCGGTCCACCGAGTTCAGGAAGATCTCCCCGGCGCCCAGGCGCTCCATCTCGCGCGCCAGCTCGGCGGGGTGCAGACCCGTGGGGGTGCGGCCCCCGTGGATCATGGCCTCCAGCTTCCCGTCGTCGCGGCGCATCGCGTCGATGCCCACCACGATGCACTGCGAGCCGAAGCGGCCGGCGGCCTGCGCCACCAGCTCCGGGGTCTCGACCGGCGCGGTGGTGAGCACCACCTTGTCGGCGCCTGCGGCCAGGCGGTCCTCGATGTCGGCGATCGTGCGGATGCGGCCGCCCACCGTGAGCGGCATGAGGCACGCCGGGGCGACGGTGCGCAGCACGTCGAGGCCCGTGGACCCCTCCAGCCGCACCTCCAGGTCGTCGCGGCGCAGGTCGTGCCGGTCCTCGGTGGAGATGTCGATGAGCACCAGCTCGTCCACGTTCCAGTGCGAGAAGCGCTCGATGGTGGACACCGGGTTCCCGATGACCTGGTGCACGCGGAACCACTGGCTGCGCACCAGCAGGCCGTGCTTGAGCAGCAGAACCGGGACCAGACGCGGGCGGCTCATGCGTGCACCCCCTGCTCGACGCGCGCCAGGAAGTGCTCCATCACGGCCAGGCCGTCGTCCTGGCTCTTCTCCGGGTGGAACTGCACGCCCCACACGTTGTCCTTCGCCACGGCGGCCGCCACGTACTGGCCGCCGATGTCCGTGGACGCCTGGATGTGGTCCGGGTCGCCGAACACGTGGTAGCTGTGCACGAAGTAGAAGCACCCGCCGTCGCCGGGAACCGGGCCCTCGGGACGCACCACGCTCGTGTCGCACCAGCCGGTGTTGGGCACGCGCTGCTCGGGGTCCGGCGGGTCGAGGCGCAGCACGGTGCCGGGGATGAGCCCCAGACCCTGGAAGGCGCCGTGCTCGGTGCCCAGGTCGGCCAGCAGCTGCATGCCCAGGCAGATCCCCAGCAGCGGACGACCCGACTGGGCGTGCGCCAGGATGGGCTCCACCAGGCGGCCATCGCGCAGCGAGGCCATGCCGTCGCCGAATGCGCCCACACCGGGCAGCACGAGCGCGCGGGCCGTGGCCACCTCGGCGGGGTCGCGGGTTGCGCGGGCCTCGGCGCCGACACGGCGCAGCGCCTGGAGGACGGACTCCAGGTTCGACAGGCCCAGGTCGACGACCGTGACCAGGGGGCACCTCCGGCACGAGTGGGGAACAGCACGGGCGTGAGCCCCCCCTACCTCGGCAGGAGCGCCGGAGACTTGAATCCCCCGGGGACGGGCCTCCCTGCCCGTCCCGCGGAGTTCGGCGTCAGCTCTTCTCGGCGGGCTCCGCCACGCTGACGGTGCTGGCCGGCGTGGGCACGGCGGCCGACGCGTTGAATGCGGTGACCGCCAGGTTCGGCGCGGCCCACACGTGCACGCCGATCCGGGACGTGCTGCCCGGGGTGCAGGCGGTGCCCAGGGCGGCCTGGGCGCCGTCGGTCACGAGGCGCCCGCCGACCCAGCGCAGGAACTGCGTGCCGCTGTTCCAGCGGAAGGTCTGGACGGTGTTGAGCGTGCCGTCCAGGGCCGCGGCGCGCAGCACCGAGCGCATGCCGCGCTCGTTGCCGGCGTCCACCTTCACCGACACCGTGGATTCGGTGACCGCGGTGCAGGTGCCGCGGAAGCTGTAACCCACCAGGCCCTTGGGGTTGCTGGCGTTGGTGACGTCCACGACCCGGTAGGCGGTGGTGGACAGCACGAACTTCGGGTCCACGCCGCCGGTGGTGCGGAACTTCTTGGAGTAGCGGTACTTGGGGGTGCGGATGAACACCCGCACGCGCGTGTCCACGCGGTTGCTGGCGTTCGCCGCGACGGCGGTGGCGAAGTCGGTCTGGCTGCTGGCGCTCAGCGCCTGCCCGGTGCGCGTGAGGTACTGGGTGTCGGCGCCGGTGAGCACGCCGACGCTGCGGCCGCTGCGGAGCACGACGCGCAGGGCGGGGCCGTTGCTGCCCGCGTCGGCGCGGAGCGTGAACCCTGCGGGGGTGACGGTGGCCGGGTCGACGACGCCCGCGAAGTGGAACTCGCGGGGGGTGGCGGCGACGGCCGGGGCGACGGCCACGGTGGCGAGGATCGCCGCGCCCGCACCGAGGGCACCGATGCTGCGGATCATGGGGTTCTCCTGGAGTTCTGGGCCGGCCGGATCGTGGGGGTGGCCGGACGCTGCAGACGCTACGAGCGGTGTGTGAGGCCCGGGCACGTCGATTCGTCAGGAGTTCCGCAGCGATCGTGAGCAAACCGGTCGCGGCGGTAAGGAAACCGTGACGGACGCCGATACCCGGGCGCGATGAGGTACTGCGTCCACTGCGTCCTGCCGGACACCCGCCCGAACCTGGTGCTCGACGAGCACGGGGTGTGCAACGCCTGCCGCGGCCACGGCCGCAGGCCCGAGGTGGACTGGGACGCCCGGGCCCGCGACTGGGAGCGCGTGGCGGCCGGCGCCCGCGCCCGCGCCCGCGGCGGCTACGACTGCCTCATCCCGGTGAGCGGCGGCAAGGACAGCACCTGGCAGGTGGTTACGGCGCTGGAGGCCGGCCTGCGCCCCCTGTGCGTGACGTGGAAGACCCCGGCGCGGACGGCCATCGGCCAGCGCAACCTCGACAACCTGGTCTCCCTCGGCGTCGACCACATCGACTACCAGGTGAGCCCGGACGTGGAGCGCCGCTTCATGCTGGAGGCGTTCGCCCGGCTGGGCGACCCCGCCATCCCCATGCACATGGCGCTGTTCGCGATCCCGCTGAACATCGCGGTGCGCTTCGGCATCCCGCTGGTGGTGTGGGGCGAGAACTCGGCGGCCGAGTACGGCACCACCGGGGGCGAGGGCCTGGGCGTGAGGCTCGACGGCGCCTGGCTGCGCCGGTTCGGGGTGACCCACGGCACCACCTGGCGCGACTGGGTGGGCGATGCGCTCACCGAGCGGGACATGGTTCCGTACCGGGGGCCGTCCGACGCCGAGCTGGAGTCCGCCGGCGTGGAGGCCGTGTTCCTGGGCCACTTCTTCGCGTGGGACCCGGAGCGGGTGCTGGAGGTCGCCACCGCCAACGGCTTCCGGGCCGACCCGGGCGGGCCGCGCACCGGCTACTACGACTACGCCGACATCGACGACGACCTCATCTCGGTGCACCACTGGCTGAAGTGGCACAAGTTCGGCTTCACGCGCACGTACGACAACCTGTCGCTGGAGATCCGGAACGCCCGGATCAGCCGTGACCGGGCGGTCGAGGTGATCCGCGAGCGGGGCTTCGAGGCCCCGGTGTCCGACATCCGCCGCTTCTGCGAGGTCACCGGCATCGACGAGGACCGCTTCACGCGCATCGCCGACACGTTCCGCGATGAGGCCATCTGGCGCCGCCGGGACGGGCGGTGGGTGATCGACGACTTCCTGATCCCCGACTGGGAATGGAGCGAGGCGGCATGAACCTCACGCGCAACGACCCCCCGCGGGCGTACTCCTGCGGCATCCGGGACGAGGTCGTGATCCACGACTGCGGCCGTGTCGCCCTGGAGCCCGACGAGCAGGTCACCTTCACCACGCCGTCCGGCGGGGAGTACGACCTGGCCCGCAAGTCGTGGGGCTTCTACGCCACCCCGTCGCTGAACGCCCGCCTGCCGCGGTTCGGCCTGCGCGCCGTGCTGGTGCGCAACACCAAGCGGCAGTGGTTCGTGATGCTGGTCGAGGACGGCCACGAGGACGCGTTCGCCGAGTACCTGGCCGCCGAGGAGCTGGTGGTGGTGGCCCGCATGGACGACGCCAAGGATCTCGAGGCCCTCGAGCGGGAGGTCACCCGTGGCTGAGTCCGCCGAGGCGGTCCGCACCGGCCACCTGGCCCGCTGCCTGTGCGGCGGCCAGCGGTTCGACCTGGCATGGACCTACGACACGCCGCCGGAAGGGGAGACCCGCTTCCCGGACCTGGACGGCCGGTACCACCGCGAGGTGTGGCGCTGCACCGCGTGCGGCCACCACCTCATCGACCCCGGCGTGGAGCTCGAGGAGCTCTACACCGGCGGCTACGCGGAGGCCACCTACGGCGACCGGATGCGCGAGACGTTCGAGCGCATCACCGCGCTGCCGCCCGAGAAGAGCGACAACCACGGCCGCGTGAAGCGCATCACCGCGTTCGCCGAGGAGTGGCTGTGGGTGCCGGACGCCGAGGGCCGCCGGCCCCGCGCCCTGGACGTGGGATCCGGGCTGGCCGTGTTCCCGTGGGCCCTGGCCGGCGAGGGCTGGAGCGTGACCGCGCTCGATCCGGACCCGCGACAGGCCGAGCTGGCCCGCACGCTGGCGTGCGTTCCCACCGTGTGCGCCGACTTCATGACCGCGGACGGCCTGGGGAAGTTCGACCTCATCACCCTCAACAAGGTGCTGGAGCACGTCCCCGACCCCACGATGATGCTCACCCGCACCACCTCGCTGCTGGAGGTGGGTGGGATGGTCTACATCGAGGTCCCGGACGGCGAGGCCGCCGCCGAGGACGGTCCCGGCCGGGAGGAGTTCTTCATCGAGCACCTCCACGCGTTCAGCCTCACCTCGGTGGGGCTCATGATCGCCAGCTCCGGCCTGGCCGCGCTGCGCGTGGAGCGCCTGCGCGAGCCGTCGGGCAAGTACACGATCGTCGCGTTCTGCGGGCTGCC
>LNFL01000147.1 GCA_001464275.1 Actinobacteria bacterium Ga0077560
CCGCGCATGGCGGTGGAGCTCGACCGCTTCAACGTCGAGTACAACTCCCTGCCCGTGGCCCTGGCCGGCGCCCCGTTCACCACCCTCGCCGGGGAGCTGGAGGCCGCGATGCGCGGGGTGGACGCCGCGGCCGGGCGCCACGGCGGCCGGGTGGCCGCGGTGGGGATCCTCCCCACGCTGCGAGAGGGTGACCTCCAGCGGGACGCCCTCACCGACGTCGCCCGGTTCCGGGCGCTGTCGGCCCGCATCCGCGAGCTGCGCGGGGCGCCGTTCCGGGTGCGCCTGGACGGGCCGGAGCCGGTCACCCTCACCTGCGACGACGTGACGCTGGAGGGCGCCAACACCTCACTGCAGATCCACCTGCAGGTCCCGCCGGAGCGGTTCGCCGACGTCTACAACGCGGCGCAGATCGCCACCGCCCCGGTGCTGGCGGCATCGGGCAACTCGCCCATCCTGGCCGGGCGGCTGGGCTGGGAGGAGACGCGAGTAGCGCTGTTCCGCCAGGCCGTCGACGACCGCGACCCTGCGGCCTCCTGGCGGCCGGCGCGGGTGTCGTTCGGGAACGGATGGGTCCGCAGCGGGCCCGAGGAGCTGTTCGCCGAGAGCGTCGCGCTCCATCAGCCGCTGCTCCCGGTGGTGGGCGACGAGGACCCCATGGCCGCCGTGGCGAACGGACGACCGCCGCAGCTGTCCGAGCTGCGCCTGCACCACGGGACGGTGTGGCGGTGGAACCGGGTGGTCTACGACCCGGACGGCGACGGCAACGTCCGGCTGGAACTCCGTTCGCTGCCGGCGGGCCCCACCACGGCGGACATGGTCGCCAACGCGGCGTTCCTGGTGGGCCTCACCCTGGCGCTGACGGACCACAGCCCCTGGATGACCGCGGCCCTGCCGTTCCGGTACGCCGAGCACAACTTCATGGAAGCGGCGCGCCACGGGCTGGACGCGACGCTGCTCTGGCCCGCCGAGCTGGCCCCGTCACCCCGGCCGGAGCCGGTGGCCCGCATGCTGCCCGCCCTGGTGGACCTCGCGGACCGCGGGCTGGCGGGCGCGGGCGTGGGCGACGCCGAGCGCGACGCGCACCTGGGCCTGGTGCGGCGCCGCATCGCCGCCGGCGTCACCGGCTCACGGTGGCAGCGGCGGACCGTGGTGGCGCTGGAGGGCGCGATGGGACGGGACGCCGCGGTCGCGGAGATGCTGCGCCGCTACCTCGACCTGGCCGCTGCCGGCGCGCCGGTGCACACCTGGCCGGAGCCGGCGAACGGGGTCAGGCCGCGAGCGCCTGCGTGACGATCTTCCGCGCCCCGTCCAGGGCCAGGCGGGCGCGGCGCACGATCAGCATCTCCGAGACGTCGATCCACATGGCCGTCATCGCCTGCTGGCCGATCAGCTCGATCATCACGGCACGGTCGTCCGGCTCACGGACGTCGAACTGCACGTCCACGGGCCCCTTCCCCCGGCCCTCGCCCGGCAGGAACGTGAGCGCCACGACGTTGCCCTGGCACAGCCGGAAGCCCACGGCGCCGGCCGCGTACACGTTGGCCTCGCCGGGGCCCATGGCCATCACGGCGGTGAGCCGGCCGTAGGCGCCGCTGGGCTCGACGAGCCCGGCGATGCGCTCGCCGGCGGCGATCGTCTCCCAGACGTTGCCGGGGAGCTCGGGCGGGGCGTCGTGGCCGCCCCAGGCTGCGGAGAAGTCGATCTCCATACCCATGATGCAGGTTAGATCGGCAGACGGACGACGGACCTTGGCCCCGGGGCCAAGGTCCGTCCTTACCCTTTCCTGACGCACCACGGGTGGATGGGTGACCCGACGCTCCCGATGCTGGGGTGGTCAGTCGAAGCCCCGCCCTCCGACCCCGAAAGGCACCCGTGGAGATCACGTCCGTCTTCGGCCTGCCGGCCCACCCGTTCCTGGTCCACCTGCCCCTCGTGCTCATCCCGCTCGCCGCGATGGTCGCGATCGTGGCGGTCGTCTGGACCCGGGCCCGCCGGCCGCTGAGCCTCGTCGTCGCCGGCATGGCGATCGTCGGCGCGCTCAGCGCCATCCTCGCCGCCGGAAGCGGCGAGGCGCTCGAGGAGAACCTCGGCGAGGAGACCGCCCTCATCGAGGACCACGCCGAGCTCGGCGAGGGGCTGCGGTTCTTCGCGATCCTGTTCGCGATCGCGGCGATCGCCTTCGCGATCCACCACTGGCCCGATCGCCTCCGGATCGGCCCCGGATCCGGCCTCGGCAGGCTGGTGCGCGCCAAGGCCGTGTTCGCCGTCACCGCGGCCGCGATGGTGCTCACTGCCGGCCTGGCCACCGTCTGGACGGTCCAGACCGGGCACTCCGGCGCGAAGGCCGTCTGGCAGGAGGAATGGGACCAGCGTCAGTCCGACGGCGGGACCGACGACGACGAGAGCCGGGCGCAGGTGCTCCCTGCCGTTGCATCCGCGCCCGGGACCCGGCGGTAAACCCTCACCGCCGGGTCACCCCAGGCCGTCCGGGAACGTGGGCTCCCGGACGGCCCCTGTTCCTCAGATGCCGTCGCCGCCCGCGAAGACCCGCTCCCGCCGGGGCGCGACGTGCACCGTGTCGCCTTCGCTGATGCCGAGCTCCTCGGCCTCGTTCCGTGTGAGCTGCGCCATCAGCGCGCCGCCGGACTCCTGCTCCAGCTCCACGCGCACCTCGAAGCCCAGGTGCGTCACCCGTTCCACGCGGGCGGCGTGCGTGACGCCGTTCGGCACCTGCCGCAGCTCCAGGTCGTGGGGCCGCACGAAGCTCTCGCCCAGGCGGTTCACCGCGCCCACGAAGCCCATCACGAAGGGGTTGGTGGGCTCCTCGTAGAGCTCCTTCGGCGTCCCGACCTGCTGCAGCCGGGCGTGGTCCATCACGGCGATGCGATCGGCCACCTCCATCGCCTCCTCCTGGTCGTGGGTCACCAGCACGGTGGTCACGTGGACCTGCTCGTGCAGGCGCCGCAGCCAGCGGCGGAGCTCGGCCCGCACCCGGGCGTCGAGGGCGCCGAACGGCTCGTCCAGCAGCAGCACCGACGGCTCCACGGCCAGCGCCCGGGCCAGCGCCATGCGCTGCCGCTGGCCGCCGGAGAGCTGGCTGGGGTACCGGTCGCCCAGCCCCTCCAGCTGCACCAGCGCCAGGAGCTCGTCGACCCGCTCGCGGATCTTCGCCCTCGGCCGGCGGCGCACCGACAGCCCAAAGCCGACGTTGCCGCGCACCGTCATGTGCTTGAACGCCGCGTAGTGCTGGAACACGAACCCCACGCCGCGGTCCTGCGGCCGCACACCGGTGACGTCGGTGCCGTCGATCTCCACCCTCCCGACGTCGGGCGTCTCCAGGCCGGCGATGACCCGCAGCAGCGTCGACTTCCCGCTGCCGGACGGCCCCAGCAGGGCCGTCAGCGACCCGCCCGGGATCTCGATGCTCACGTCGTCGAGCGCCGTGTACGCACCGAAGTTCTTGGTCACGCCGGTGGCCAGGATCGACATCAGTGTTCCCCCCTGTTGAGCAGCCGCATCACGGCCACGGTGATCACCGCCAGGATCGCCAGCATGATCGAGGCGGTGTACGCGGCGACCAGGTCGAACGCCTGGAACCGCTCCTCCACGTGCAGTGTGAGGGTCTCGGTGCGACCGGCGATCTTGCCGGACACCACCGCGACCGCGCCGTATTCGCCCAGCGCGCGCGCGGTGGTCAGGACCACCCCGTACGCCAGGCCATGGCGGATCGCCGGGAGGACGATGCGCCAGAAGATCTGGGGCGGTGAGGCCCCCAGGGTCGCCGCCGCCTGCTGCTGCTCGGTGCCCAGCTCCTTCAGCACGGGTACCAGCTCGCGCACCACGAACGGCAGCGAGACCACGATCGTGGCCATCACCATCCCGGGCGTGGCGAAGATGACCTGGACGCCCTGGTCGATGGCCCATTGGCCGAACCACCCGTTGCGACTCCACACCAGCACCAGCGCCAGACCAACGACCACCGGCGACAGGGCCAGCGGCAGGTCGATGACGACGCTCAGCAGCGTGCGGCCGGGCAGACGTGGCCGGGTCAGCAGGAGCGCGGCGATGATCCCGAACACCGCGTTCAGCGGCACGGCGATCACCGCGATGATCAGCGTCAGCCGCAGCGCCGACAGCGCGGCGGGTGAGGTGGCCGCATCCCACACGGGCCCGGCGCCGTCCTCGAACGCCAGGTAGCCCACGAGCGCGAGCGGCACCACCAGCATCAGCAGCAGGAAGGCGATGGCGGTGAACCGCATGACGAGCCTACTCAGCATGCCGGGTCATCCTCCGCTCGAACACGCTCAGGCCCAGGAGCACCAGGAACGACGCGGTGAGCAGCACGACCGACACAGCCGCGGCCGCCTGCACGCCGTCGCTCTCGATCTGCCCGTAGATGAACACGGATGCCACCTCGGTCCGGTACGGCAGGTTGCCGGCGATGAGGACCACCGCCCCGAACTCCCCCAGCGCCTTGCTGAACGACAGGCCCACGCCGCTCACGATGGCCGGCACCAGGGCGGGGAGCACGATGCGGCGGAAGGTGGTGAACCGGCCGGCGCCCAGCGATGCGGCGGCCTCCTCCATCTCGCGGTCCAGCTCCATCAGGACGGGCTGCACCGCCCGCACCACGAACGGCAGGGTCACGAAGATGAGCGCGGCCGTGATCCCGATCCGCGTGAAGGCGATGTTCACCCCCACCGGCCCGTTCGGCCCGTAGAGGGCCAGCAGCGTCAGGCCGGCCACGATGGTGGGCAGGGCGAATGGCAGGTCGATCAGGATGTCCATGAAGATCTTGCCGCGGAAGTCGTCGCGCACCAGCACCCAGGCGATGAGCGTGCCCATGATCGCGTTCACGATCACGGCGCCCAGCGACACCAGCAGCGTGAGGCGCATGGCCGCCACCGCCTGCTCGGAGGTGATGGCGTCCCAGAACGCGCCGGCGCCGCCGTCCAAGGACCTCCAGGCGACGGCGGCGAGCGGAATGAGGACGAGCAGGCTCAGGTAGCTCACCGCGATCCCGAGCCCCAACGGGGTTCCGGCGCCGAGACGGCGCCGGAACCCGCCCGCCGGCCCCGGCGCGCCAGGCGCCGGGGTCGTGGCGGTACCGCTACTCAATGGGCTTGCCCTGGTTCTTGAAGATCTCGGCGACCACGCCCGTGTCGCGGTCGAAGAACTCGTCGTTCACCGTCGGCCAGCCGCCGAGGTCGGCGATCGTGAAGAGCTTCGAGGGCGTCGGGAAGTCGAACTCCTTGGCGACCTCCGGGTCCACCGGGCGGTAGCCGGCCTCGCCGAACGTGCGCTGCGCCTCGGGGGACTTCACGAACTCCAGGAAGGCGTTGGCCGCGTCGAGGTTCTTGGACGAGGTCACCACCGCGGCCGGGTTCTCGATGAGGAGGGTCTCGTCGGGGACCACGTAGTCGATCTCCTCGCCCTTCTCCTTGGCCAGGATGGCCTCGTTCTCATAGCCCAGCAGGACGTCGCCCTGGCCGGCGAGGAAGGTCTGGAGCGACTCGCGCGCGCTCTTGTCCTGCACCGAGACGTTCGCGTAGAGCTTGGTGAGGTACTCGCGCGCCTGCTCCGGCGTCTTGCCGAGCTGCAGCTGCGCGCCGTAGGCCGCCATGGTGTTCCACTTTGCGCCGCCGGAGGTGAACACGTTCGGCGTCAGCACGTCCACGTCGTCCTTCAGCAGGTCGTCCCAGGTCGTGATGCCCTTGGGGTTCCCGGGGCGGACGATGAGCGCCACCACCGAGTCGGACACCATGCCGTCGAACTCGGAGCTCGCCCAGTCCTCGGCCACCAGACCGGCCTTCACCAGGCGGGCCATGTCCGGCTCCAGCGAGAACGCGACGTAGTCGGCCTCCAGGCCGGCCTCGACGTTGCGGCTCTGCTCGCCCGAGGAGGCGTAGGACTGCTCGAACTCGACGCCCGTGCCGGCGTCGGTGGCCTGGAAGGCCGGGATGAGCTTCTCGTAGACCTCACGAGGGGTGCTGTACGCGACGAGCGTCAGCTTGGAGCTCGCACCGTCCGCCGAGGTGCTCGCCGCCTCGTCGTCACCGCCACATCCGGAGAACCAGATGGCCGCGAGGGCGGCGAGGATGGAGAGCAGGGTCGCCGGAAGGCGAAGTCGTTCGCGTAGCATCGAAGCTCACTCCTTGGTCGTACCGGGCCAGGGGTGAAGCCGGAGCGCCGATCGGCCTGCGGCGGGGACGCATCCCGCGGCGAGCCCACCGACGCCCCGACCCCCCGTCCTCCCCGTGCCAGCGGGGAGGACGGACCGTTGCGTCGTATGTATGCGTAGATCTTATGCGCTCGATAAGCGCGCCGCGATCATGCACGCCGGGTTCCCGAAGGTCAAGCTCCGGCGGTGATCAGGTACGCGACGCCGACGGCGAGGGCCACCAGCCCGAGCGCCCGCCGGAGCCCGCGTTCGGGGATGCGTTCGTGCAGGCGCGCGCCCACATGCGTGCCCACCAGCCCGCCGAGCCCCAGCGCGATCCCCACCGACCAGTACGGGCCCACCGGCTGCCCCGCGCCGACCCCGGCGGCGGCCAGCCCCTCGAAGGCCAGGATGCCCGCGACCGATGTCGCGAAGGTCGTCGCCAGCGCGGCGGGAGCGGCCCGCGCCGCAGGGATGCCCATCGCCACCAGCGCCGGGGCGATCACCGATCCGCCGCCGATCCCGTAGGCGCCGCCCACCAGGCCCGCGAGACCCGCCACCCCGATCTGGGCGGCGCGGGCGGGATCACGCTCGCGCGTCCCCGCCCGCGCGCCCATGAGCAGCCATGCGCCGAGGGCCGTCAGCACCGTGCCCACCATGATCAGCACCGCGAGCCGGCCGGAGAGCACCGTCGCCCGCAGCGCCGCGCCCACAACGACGGCGGGCAGGGCGGCCGTCACCAGCAGCCGCGTCAGCGCCGGGTCGACGGCGCCCGTGCGCCACCAGCGCAGCAGCCCGCCCGGGGTCGCGATGACGTTGTAGAGCAGGTTCGTCGGGGTGGCCGCCGGACTCGGCACGCCGAGGACCCCGAGCTGGATCGGGAGCAGGAACACCGCGCCGGACACGCCGGCCGGCGTCGTGAGCATCGCGACGCCCAGGCCCGCGGCCGCCGCCCCGATGAGGGTGCCGTCCACGCCGGGAGGATACGGTTGGTCACGTGAGGGTCGGCATTCTCGGTGCGGGACGGATGGGGTCGGCGGCGGCGCGCGTGCTCACGCGCGCGGGCTACGAGGTGCTCATCGCCAACCGCCGCGGCCGGGTCTCGCTCACCCCCCTGGTGGACGAGATCGGATCGGGGGTCGTGCCCGCGAATGCTGCGGAGGCGGCCGGGGCGCCGATCGTCCTGCTCGCGGTGCCGTTCGATGCCGTGGCCGAGCTGCTGGAGGACATGGGTCCGCTCCCCGCCGCCACGGTGCTGGTGGACGCCACCAACGCGTGGGGCGGGTGGGATGCGGTGGGCGGCGAGGCGGGGTCCTCGGAGGCCGTGGCGCGCATGGCGGGCGGCGCCCGCGTGGTGAAGGCGCTCTGCACGGTCCACGCGAACCGCCTGGGGTCGCCCGACGGACTCGGCGTGCCGCTGGCGGCTGACGACCCCGATGCACGGGCCACCGTGAGCCGGTTGCTCACCCGCATCGGGTTCCGGCCGGTGGAGATCCCGTCCCTGCGCGCCGCGGCCGACCTCATGGCGCCGGAGGGCCCCCTGTTCGGGCTGACCCTGGACGAGGACGCCCTCCGCGCACAGATCTCAACGTCACGTTGAGACTCATACTTTTGCCGCTCGTTGCGGGGTTCGCGCTCGTGGGATGCGCCCCCGCGGACGAGCGGGCGGCGCCGCCGGGCTGCCCGGTGCCGCCGTCGCCGGCTGAGGCCCTCAGCTCCGGCGACGGCCGGGCCCCGGTCGTCGCGGGGTCGCGGGGCGCCGACGTGGCGGTGGCGGCCTGGGAGTCGGCAACCGGTGGGCCGGTCCGTGGCGCCACGGCGACCGGTGGCCGCTGGACGCCCGCCGCCGACATCTCCGAGCCGGGTGCCAGGAGCCCCACCGCGGCGGCCGGCGGCCCCGGCGCCGCGGTGGCCTGGGACGGGGTCGCCGGCGATGCGCGGGTGGTGCGCGTCGCGCGCACCGCGGGCGGGACCTGGAGCGCGCCCGGCGCCGTCGGCGGCGCGGCCGGGACCCGGCCGCGCCGTCCCAGCCTCGCGGCCGCGCCGTCCGGCGCGCTGCTGCTCGCATGGCGGGGTGACCCCGCGGGCGCCGTCATGGCCGCCGTCGCACCACCCGGCGGGGCGTTCGGCCCGGCGGCACCGGTCATCGCCGACGGGGACGTGGACGAGGTGGCGGCGGCCGTCACCGCGGGCGGGCGGCGCACCGTCGCCTGGATCGAGCGGGCGCCGGACGGCGCCGTCGTGCGGGCGTCCACCGACCGGGGCGGCGTCTGGTCGGCCCCGGTCACGCTGTCGGATCCGGCCACGACGCCCGCCGACCTGCGCGCCGGCACCGGATCGGGCGGGCACCTCGCGCTCGTCTGGCGGGCGGACCTCGGGGAGCGCACGGAGCGTGTGGACGTGGTGCTGCGCGGGCCGGACGGCACCTGGGGGGCGCGCCGCATCGTGGGCGCGTCCCACCGCCGGGCCCTCGGCCTCCCCCGTCCCCCGGGCCCGGCGGACATCGCGCCGGCGGTGGCGGTGGACGGCGCGGGACGGGTGGTGGTGGCCTGGCCGGAGCGGGCAGGCGGACGGGAGCGTGTGCTCCTGGCCGAGGTGGGCCCCTCCGGACCGGGGACTCCCGTCCGGCTCGGGGATTCCGAGGCCGCCGGCGCGCCGTCCCTGGCAATCGGCGATGACGGCACCGTCGCCGCGGTCTGGGAGGCCCTCGACGGCGCCCGCCTGTCGGCCCGGATCGCGTTCCGTCCCCCGGGGGCCATGAGCTGGAGCGGATGCCGCATGCTGAGCGCCCCCGGTCGGGAGGTCGCGTCCCCCGAGGTGGCGTGGCCCGCCGGCGGCGCGGCCGTGGCGCTGTGGGCGTCCACCAACGACGGCGCGGTCCTGGCCAGGCGGGTGGAGCGGCCGTGAGGGCCCGGGCGTGGATCCCCGGCGTGGCGGTGTGCATGCTCACGATCGCCGCCGGTGTCGCACGATTCCACGAGGCCGACGGGGCGAGCCTCGGCGACATCCCGGTCTACCAGCACGCCGCCCGCCTCATGGCCCTCGGCGAGCTGCCGTACCGGGACTTCGCGGTGGAGTACCCGCCGGGCGCCGCCGGGCTGTTCTGGCTCGCCGAGCTCCTGCCGGGCCGGTACGAGCTGGCGTTCGCCGCCCTCATGATCGCCTGCGCCTGCGCCACCGTCGCCGGGATCATCGCCACCGCCGGGGCGCTGGGGCTGCCGGCCTGGCGCGGTGCCGCGGGTGCGGCTCTGGTGCCGGCCGCCGTCTGGGCGATGGGTGACCTCGCGATCACCCGGTACGACCTGGCGGTGACCGCCCTGCTGGCCTGGCTGGTGTGGGCGGCCGTCACCGGGCGCTGGAGCTGGGCCTGGACGATCATGGCGGCGGCGGTCCTCATGAAGCTCGTGCCCCTCGCGCTCGCCCCCGCGCTCCTGGTGGCCCACCTGCACGCCGCGCCGCCGCGGCGCGCCGCCCGCCAGCTCGCCCCCGGCGCCCTGCTCGGGGCGGCCGTGGTGCTGCCGTTCGCCCTCATCGCCCCGGACGGCCTCTGGGCGTCGGTGGCCTACCACCTCGAGCGCCCGCTGCAGATCGAGTCCACCGGGGCCGCGGCCCTGCTGGTGGCCCACCATCTGGGCGGCCTCGGGCTGCGCGTGACGCGCAGCTATGGCAGCGACAACCTCACGGGCGCGTTGCCCGACGCGATCGCCACCGCCGGGTCGCTCATCGGCATCGCCCTCGTCGGTGTCCTCGCGTTCCTGCTGCACCGGCGGCTCCGCGCGCGCGGCGGGCACGACCCCGCGCTGCTGGCGGTCACGCTCACCGCGACGCTGATGGTCCTCATCGCCACCGGCAAGGTCCTGTCGCCCCAGTACCTGCTGTGGCTCGCACCGCTGGTGGCGCTGCTGCCCGGGCGACGGGGCCTCGCCGCGATTCCCCTGCTCGTGGCCGCCCTGCTGCTGTCGCACCGCATCTTCCCGGGGGAGTACCGGGCGCTGGTGGAGGACCTCGACGGCCATGCGGTGATTCTGCTGTCGGCGAGGGACGTGCTATTGGTTCTGCTCGCCGTCGCGAGCTGGCCGCGCACGTCAACACCCCCTAAAGGAAATGCCCATGCGTCGCCTGGCGAACTCGTCCGATGAACTCCTCGCAGGACAGTGCCCAACGAAGATGGGGAGGCTCATGAGCTCACCGACAACCGTGCCCGCAGGACCCGCTCGCAGGATGCGCCGCAGGCTCGCGCTCTCGTGCGTGATCGCCGCGCTCGCCGTCGCCCTCGGCGCGGGTGTGGCCGGTGCCACCACCAGCCCGGTGGACGTCGACGGTACGACGGAGTCCACCGCGACCGTCGCGAAGGCCGTCTTCGGCGGCGGCTACTCGGTCCTCAAGCGATCCTGGTGATCTGAGCGTCTCCGGGCCGCGGCAGCGCCCGGCCCGGAGATCCTCACCCGCAGGTCCCCGGGCCGGCAGCCCGCCCCCGCCGACATGACCCACTCCGCCTCCCAGCAATCGATCTCCCGACGCGCCGTTCCGGGGCCGGTCCGCGTCGCCGTGCTCACCGCGCTCTGCGCGGCGGGGGCGATCGCGCTGGTGGCGACCGTGCTCAACGAGCGCCGCCCGCCCATGGACGGCGTGACCGTGACCTGGTGGATGCTCGCGCTGGGGTTCCTGGTGGCCGAGGTCGCGGTGGTGCGCATCGAGGTGCGCCGCCAGACGCACACGTTCTCGTTCACCGAGATCCCGCTCGTGCTGGGGCTCCTGTTCGCGCAGCCGACCGACCTGGTCATCGGCGAACTGGTCGGGGCCACCATCGCACTGCTGGTGGCGCGCCGCCAGCGCGGCCTGCGGCTGAGCTTCAACACGGCGCAGTTCGTCCTCACCACCTGCGTGGTCGTCACCCTCTTCCAGCTCGGCATCGACGCGATGGGCCCCAACCCCGCCGACTGGTCGTTGTGGGTGCTCGCGACCGCCGCGGTGCTGGCCGGCGACCTGCTCGCCGGAACGCTCGTGGCAACGGCCATCGCCGCATCCGACGCCGCCTGGCCCACGCTCACCGAGCTGCGCGGCGTCGTGGGGCTCGGATCGGTGGGCGTGCTCAGCACCACGTCCTTCGCCCTCGCCTGCGCGGAGCTGGCGCGGCACACGCCCCTGGCGCTCGCCCTGCTGCTGCTGCCCTGCGGCGTGCTCATCGCCGCGCACCGCGCCTACGTGCGCGACATCCGCCGCAGGGAGCAGACCGAGCTGCTGTACCGCTCGATGCGGCGCGTGCAGGCCGCGGCCGACATCCGCGCCGCGGTGGTCGAGCTCCTCGATGAGGCGCGCTGGCTGTTCCGCGCCGATGTCGCGCGCATCCTGCTCATGCCCGCCGGCGAGGGCGAGGCCGCGCTGCACTCCTCCCGGGGACCGGGTGAGGCGATGGAGCTGATGATCCCCATCGATCCCGACAGCGCCGAACGAGAGCTGGCGGCCGAGGGCGGTGAGCGGCGGCGCCTGCTGCGCGCCCGACTGGAGATCGAGGACCGCACCGTGGGCGTCGTCACCGTCGCGCGCTCCACCCCCGACGCCGAGGCATTCGACCAGGGCGACCGCTCCCTGCTGGACACCTACGCCAGCCACGTCGTGCTGGCGCTCGAGAACGGCCGCCTGCAGCGGTCGCTGGCCGACCTGGCCACCACGAGCGAGCGTCTGGCCCAGGCCGCGTTCACCGACGCCCTCACCGGCCTCGCCAACCGCGCGCTGCTGGAGGAGCGCCTGGAGCACGCGCTCACCAAGCGGACCCGGCGCCTGGTGGGGGTGATCATGCTCGACCTCGACCACTTCAAGTCGGTCAACGACAACTTCGGGCACGACTCGGGCGACCGGGTCCTGGTCGCGGTGGCCGGGCGCCTGCGCGCCTCGCTGCGCGCGGACGACACCGCCGCGCGCCTCGGAGGCGACGAGTTCGTGGTGATCCTCGACGGCCTGTCCGACCACGGCGAGGCCGTCGCGATCTCGGAGCGCATCGCCGCCTCGCTGCGCGAGCCGGTGGACGTGGGGTCACGGCGGCTGCAGATCTCGGCGAGCGTCGGGCTCGCCGTGGGCAACGCCGGCCAGGCCAACCCCAACATGCTGCTCGCCGACGCCGATGCCGACATGTACCGGCGCCGGCACCTCAGCCGATCCGGCGGCCGCATGCACCGGCGCGGCTAGCGACCGGCGGCCTAGACCTCCGCCTCGGGCTCCAGCACCCGGGCCAGGAACCGCCGCGTCCGCTCGTGCACCGGGTTCGAGAGCACCGTCGCGGGATCGCCGCTCTCGACGATCACCCCGCCGTCCATGAACACCAGCCGGTCGCACACCTCGCGGGCGAAGCCCATCTCGTGGGTCACCACCACCATGGTCATCCCGCCCTCGGCCAGCTCCCGCATCACCGCCAGGACCTCGCCCACCAGCTCGGGGTCGAGGGCGCTGGTGGCCTCGTCGAACAGCATCACCTCGGGCTCCATGGCCAGCGCGCGGGCGATGGCCACCCGCTGCTGCTGCCCACCCGAGAGCGACCGGGGGCTCGCGCCCGCCTTCTCCTCGAGCCCCACGCGGCGCAGCAGCTCCATGCCGCGGGCCTGCGCGTCGGCCTTCGACAGGCCCTTCACCACCATCGGCGCCATCGCGATGTTCTCGATCACGGTGCGGTGCGGGAACAGGTTGAACGACTGGAACACCATGCCCATGCGGCTGCGCAGCGAGTTGGTGTCGGCCTTGTGATGCGTGATCTCGTCATCGCCCACGAAGACCCGGCCCGCGGTGGGTGTCTCGATGAGGTTCATGCACCGCAGCAGCGTGGACTTGCCGGAGCCCGACGGCCCGATGACGCAGACCACGTCGCCGCGCGCCACCTCCAGGTCGATGCCGCGCAGGACCTCGTTCGCACCGAAGTGCTTGACCAGCCGCTCCACGCGGACGGCGGCGCCGGTGGGGTTGCTCACCTGATCACCACGGTCCCGCCGCCCGAGCGGCGCCGGTCACGCTCGATGTAGCGGTCGACGATGCGGATGAGCGGGAGCGTGAACACCAGGAACATCACCGCCGCGGCGGTGAGCGGGCTGGAGTTGAGGTCCACCGACTGCGCCCCGCGCGCCACGTAGACCACCTCGGAGACGGCGATGACGCCCACCAGCGAGGTGTCCTTGCTCAGGATGATGAACTCGTTCAGCAGCGGCGGCATCACACGCCGCACCGCCTGTGGCAACACGATCTTGCGCAGGCACTGGCGGTTGGACATGCCCAGACTGCGGGCGGCCTCCACCTGGCCCCGCTCCACCGACTCGATGCCGGCCCGGAAGATCTCGGCCAGATACGCCGCGTACACCAGGCTCAGCGCGAGGATGCCCACCTGGAAGCCGGTGAACGTGTCGAGCACCGGGATGTTCGTGAACGGCAGGCTCACGTACAGGATGATGATCACCAGCAGCGCCGGCAGGCCGCGGAAGACGTCGATGTAGACGATCGCCAGCAGCCGCACGAGGCCCGCGCCGATGCGCCGGGGGATCCCGCCCCTCGCGCTGCGTGTCTGGCGCATGACCGCCAGGATCATCCCGCCGGTGAGCGCGAACACCAGCGAGATGAAGGTGAGCTGGATCGTCACCCAGAACCCGCGGAACAGCGTCTCCAGCCACGGGCGCACCGCGTCCCACGAGAAGAACAGCTCCCCGATGGTGCCCACGGTGCGCCCGGTCTCTCAGCGGTCTCCGGCGATCAGCTGGCCGGGGGCTCCTCGTTGAACCACTTCTTGTAGATCTCCGCGTAGGTCCCGTCGGCCTTCACGGTGGCGAGGCCGGCGTTGAAGGCCTCCACCAGCGCCGTGTTGTCGGGCGGGAACGCGAAGCCGTAGCTCTCGGACGGGCTCACCTTGGCGACCACCTTCAGGTCCGGCTTGGCCACCGTCGCGTAGGCGGAGATGGCGTAGTCGTTCAACACCACGTCCACGCGCCCGGCGATGAGCGCGTTGAAGGCGTCGTCCACGATCTGGAACTGGCTCAGCTTCGCGCCAGGGACCTTGGCAGCCAGCTCGGCGCCGGTGGTGCCGCGCTGCACGCCGATGGTGAGGTCCTTCAGCGCCGTCTGCGCCTCCTCGGGGGTGATGGTCTTCCCGGCGAGGGCGTCCAGGCCCTTCGCGTCCGCGCCGCGCACCATGACCGACTGGTTGGCCTCGAAGTACGGGTCGCTGAAGGCGACGGTCTTCTTGCGCTCGTCGGTGATGGTGATCGATGACGCCGCGACGTCGAACCGGCCCTGCGCGGTGGAGCTGAAGATGGTGTCGAAGCTCTCGCGCTGGAACGTCACGTCGGTCACGCCGAACGTGGCGGCGATGGCCTTCACCAGGTCCACGTCGAAGCCCTTGACCTCGTCGGAGCCCGGCTCGGTGAACTCGAACGGGGCGTACGGGATGTCGCTGCCCACCAGCAGCTTGCCGGGGGTCTTGAGCCCCAGGTCGGCGGACGCCGACGTCTCGGCGCCCGTGCCCGCGGGAGCATCCGCGTCATCGTCGCCGCCGCATCCGGCCAGCACCATCGTCGCGGCGATCGCGATCGCCGCGAGCGCCCTCGTCCATTTCCTCATGCCATGCGCTCCACGATGTCGGGGGGTCACCTCGTCCTGGGCACCCTACCCCCGACGGACGCGAGCGGTCCATGGACCGGCGGCCACCTGCCGACGGACCCGCCTGTCCCGCGGGCCGGACGTCTCAGCGCACGAAGGGCACCAGCCGGTATCGCACGCGGTCCCGGTAGGCCGCATAGCCGGGGCCGGCGGCGTCCAGCAGGCGCTCCTCCAGGAGCGACTTCACGTGGAACAGCGCGGCGAGGCCCGCCACCGGGACGAGGACCGCGGGGCGGCGCAGGAGCGCCCATCCGGTCGCGCCCGCCAGGATCCCGGCGTACACCGGATGCCGCACCAGCCGGTACGGCCCGCGTTCGCTCACCGCCGCACCCGCGCGCGGCGTGGGCATCGGCGTCAGGGCCGGGCCCAGCGCACGCGCGCCGGCCCCCGCGAACGCCGCACCGCCCACCAGCAGGGCCGCGCCGGCCCAGCGCCGCCTCCCCGACCCCACGCGCGGCCATCGCGGACCCCGGAATCCGGCCGCGGCGGCCGCGGCCAGCAGGACGGCCTGGGCCGCCACCAGCCCGCCGTCGCGCGCCCGGGCGCTCACCGCGTCCCCGGTGGGCGGAACGGGAACGGGATCCCCTCACGGACGAGCGCCTGCATGATGCGCCGCCGAAGCTCCCGGCCCACGGCGTCCTGACGGCCGGGCCGCGTCTCCACATAGAGCTTCACGTCCACGCTCAGCTCACTGAACGCGTCGACGCCCAGCACCTGGAGGGGACCAAGCATGTCGGTCGCCCACTGGGTCTCGGTCCGCATGAGGTCGGCGGCACCGCGCGCCACCTCGATCGCCCTGTCGACGTCCACGTCGTAGGGCAGGGGCAGCACGAACACGTAGCGGGAGTACAGCTTGGTGCGGTTGTTGGACACGCGCACCTCCCCGTTGGAGACCACGTGCCGGCCACCGTCCAGGCTCCGCAGCACGGTGGTGCGCAGCGTGATGGCCTCCACCGTGCCCTCCACCCCGGCCACGACGATCTCGTCGCCGACGTCGTACTGGTTCTCCAGCAGGATGCAGAAGCCGGCGACCAGGTCGCGCACCAGCGTCTGCGCCCCGAAGCCCAGCGCGATCCCGCCGATGCCCGCGGCCGCCAGCAGCGGCCCCACGGGCACCCCCGTCTGCTCGAGCACGGTGATGAGCACCACGACCCAGATCACCACCGTGGCGCTGGCGCTCAGGAGCGCCGCCAGGGTGTGGGCGCGCTTGAGCCCGCGGCTCCCGGGGGGCAGCGTCCCGCCCACGCGGCGCTCGAACCGGGCCACCAGCCGGCGGGCGATCCAGGTGAGCAGCACGCCCGCCAGGACGACCAACCCGATGACGATCAGCCGCTGGGCCCACTCGTTGTCGCGGATCCAGTCCACGCGCCGGGTCCTACGGGATGTCGGGGGTGATGTCCACCACCGGCGACATCGTCACGTTCCCCGGAGACGGCGCCGGGTGCGGATGATGCGGGTCGGGCGGGCGCAGGGCCTCCTGGAGGGCGGCCACCGCCACCTCCAGTTCCTCGTCGCCGGGTTTACGGGTGGTGAGGTACTGCGCGGCCATGCCCGGCCACGACAGGAACCGGAACCGGCCGTCGGCCAGCTTGGCGGCCTGCCGCTGCAGCTCGAAGGCCACCGCGGTCACGATGGGGGCGCCCAGCAGGCGCGTGGCGATGAGCGCCGGGTAGGTGAACACCCCCGTGATCGCCAGCACGGCGCCGTAGATGGCGATGGAGACGACCGCCGAGACCACCAGGAACGAGGTCCCGCACCGCGGGTGGAATCGTGTGAACCCGGCGGCCGCCGCGGCGGTCAGCGGGGCTCCGCGCTCGTGCGCGGCGATCGCCTGATGCTCGGCCCCGTGGTAGGCCAGGATGCGCCGGAACGGCCGGAACAGGCTCACCACCAGCAGGGTGGTCAGCAGCAGCAGCAGACGGATGGCGGCGTCCGCGACCACGAAGGCGGCGCCCTCCAGGCCCGCCTCCTTTGCGATCACGATGGGGCCCACGCGGAAGGCGAGGATCTGCAGGCCGGCGCCGATGAGCGCGCCCGCGCCGATCAGGGCCTTCGCGCCCCAGCCGAGGGGCTCCTCCGGCTCCTCGTCGTCCCTCACGCCCCACCGCAGCCGCTCGCTCAGGCCCATGGCCTGGCTGCCGGTCTTGATGGCGGTGCGCATGGCCACGACGCCGCGCATGAGGGGCCACCGGGCCCAGCGGGCGGTGAGGGGCTCCAGGTCGAAGCCCTCGGTCACGATCCGGCCGGTCTCCTCCTCGCGCACGGCCACGCCGACGCGGGTGCGGGTGCGCATCATCACGCCCCCGGGCAGGGCGCTGCCGCCCACCATCTCGGGCGGGGCCGTGCCGGTCGCCGCGGCGTCCTCGCTCACCAGGAGGGCTCGCCCCGAAGCCCCACCCACAGCTCCACCAGCTGGGCGTCGCCCAGCCCCGCGTTCTTGAGCGCCTCGCGCGCGAACCGCGACCCGTCCCGCGCCGCGCTGGCGATGCCCTGCTCCACCTCGATGAGGAACTCGGCCGAGACGGTCCGCGCGGAGTGGTCGTGGGTGGCCCCGTGGATCGCCCCCATCCCCGGCATCGACTCGAGCGCGGTGCGCAGCCGCGCGGCCGCGTCGTCGGGCAGCGGCTCGGGCGCGAGGGCGCTGAAGCGGGTCAGATAGGCGGTGAGGGGTGATTCCATCTGGGGGACTATTGCAGCCCTGCCTCGGGGAGCGACCCCCCGAACCGGTGGGCCCACCCTTCCACATCGGCCGCCGAGGTCAGTTCCGCCAGCCCGTCGAGGGCGTTCACCCGCGCGGCGCTGGGCACCGCGGCCGAGGTCCACCAGCCCCACACGCCGCCGGCCAGCTCGCGCACCAGGCCCAGGCGGTGGGACATCCCGTCCGGCTGGCCCATGGCGACCGTCAGGTCCGAGATGGCCGGGTGCGCGCCGAGCGCCAGCACCAGCGTGCCGTCGGCGGCCAGCAGGTGCGGCCCGGCGCCGTCGCTCAGCACCACGTCCAGCGTCACGCGCACCAGGGCGGCGTCCCACAGGCCGGGCGCCACCGCGCCCAGCACCTCGCACGCCGACTCGGCCTCCTGGCGGATGAGCCCGGGGAAGCGCACCACCCCGTCGGGGAACGACAGGGCCCAGCGCCGGGTGGGGTCGCCGCGGCCCAGCTGGGCGTCGGGTGCGGCGGCGATGTCGATGGGCGGGGGCACGTGAAGAGGCGCGCCGGATGGCGCTCCGATGAGGGTAGCGTCTGTGCCGATGCTCGCCATGGTCCTCGGTGATCCCGCACCCGCCGCCACCGGCCCGCTGCGCCCGGAGCACCGCGATGCGCCCCGGCCCGGCCCCGGGGAGCTGCTGCTGCGGGTCGCCGCGTGCGGCGTGTGCCGCACCGACCTCCAGCTGTGCGAGGGGGACATCCCCGCCCGCCGCAGCCCGGTGGTGCCGGGGCACCAGGCCGTCGGGCGCGTCGCGGCCGTCGGCCCGGGCGTGACGGGCTGGGCGGTGGGCGACCGGGCCGGCGCGTACTGGCTCGCCGGCACCTGCGGCACCTGCCGGTTCTGCGCGTCGGGCCGGGAGAACCTCTGCGAGCACGGCGAGTTCACCGGATGGGACCGCGACGGCGGCTTCGCGGAGGCGATGGTCCTGCGCGCGGACGCGGCCGTGCGCCTGCCGGACGGCGTCGCCGACGTGGACGCCGCCCCGTTGCTGTGCGGCGGGGTCATCGGGTACCGGGCGCTGCGCCGCTGCGGCATCGCCCCCGGCGGGGTGCTGGGCCTGTTCGGGTTCGGCGCGTCGGCGCTGTGCGCCATCCAGATCGCCGTGCACTGGGGCTGCACCGTCCTGGTCTTCACCCGCTCGGAACGCGAGCGCGCGCGGGCCCTGGAGCTGGGCGCCGCGTGGGCCGGCGGATACGACGACCCGGCGCCCAGGCCGCTCGACGCCGCGGTCACCTTCGCCCCCGTGGGCGAGGTCGTCACCCGGGCCCTGGCCGCCCTCGACCGCGGCGGCACGGTGGCCGTGAACGCCATCCACCTGGACCGGATCCCCGAATTCCCCTACGAGGACCTGTGGTGGGAGCGGAACCTGGTGAGCGTCGCCAACGTCACCCGCGCGGACGCCGCCGAGTTCATGACGCTCGCCGCCGAGATCCCCATCCGCACCAGCGTTCGCACCTACCCGCTGCGAGACGCCAACCGGGCCCTCGCGGACCTGTCCCGGGGCGAGGTCCCCGGCGCGGCGGTCCTGGTGACCGATCCGCCGGATGGCGCCTGACCGGCTGCCCGCCGGTGGGCCCGGGGCCACCCGCCCCGGGCCCACCGGGTCGCCTACCGCGTGGTGAGCCGCTCGCTCGCGAAGCCCACCGAGTCCTTCACCACCTCCTTCAGCGAGTTGCCGATGTCGTTGCCCCATCCGCGGGCTGCCACGGCCACCGCGCCCAGCAGCAGCGCCATGGTCACCACCACACCCACGTACTCCACGGTCCCCTGGCCGCGCTGGTCGAGCCGGGCGGCGCGGTCCATCAGCCACACCGACATGCGGGCGGCGTATGCATCGGTCATCTGGTGCTCCTTGTCGTCGTTGGATCGGTCGGGGCGGCGGGGCGCGCCGTCTGGGGATCGCGGCCCGCGGAGGTCTCGGGTGGCGGGGACCGGCGGATGCGTCGCAGCACGGCGCGGCTCGCGCGCCGGCGCAGCCAGATGAGCCCCACCCGGGTCGCGAGGCGCCCGGCGTCGTGGGACAGGCGCAGCACGGCGTCCCGCCCGTTCATGTCGCGCAGCTCGCGCAGGTAGCCGGGAATCTCGGTGACCCCGGACAGCAGGTCCCTCACGTCGTCCCCGGTGGGCGGCGTGAGGAGGTCCTTGCCGTACCCCAGCGGGTCCTCGAACGCCGCGGCGATCTCGTCCCTCAGCTCGTCGCGGGCGCCGCGCACCACCTCGATGGCGACCCGGTTCACCAGGAGCGCCCGGTACCAGCGGCGCTCGCGGTCGGCCCAGCGGGCGATCGCGTCGAAGGGGTCGTGGCGCTCGGCGACGCGCACCAGCTCGCGGATGGGCGGGATCCCCACATGCCGGATCCCGTCGCCGTGCAGCTTCAGCGCGACGGCCGGGATGACCGGCGGCGGGCGCTCGTCGATTCCCTGGCGCGGCAGCCACACGGCCAGCGCGGCGACCATCGTGGCGATGATCGCGACGACGGCGGCGAACTCCACGGCAGCCTGTCCTGCGGCGTCCCGGCGGTGGTTCCAGCTCATGGCGACGACGCTACGAGCGGCCCCCGGCGCGTGTCCGTCACGCAACGTGCCCGCTCCGGCGCGACTTCGTGCCGCCCCCGCGCGCGGCTCACCGCCGGGGCCTGGACTACACTGACGGTCCCGGCGGAACGCCCCCGACGCCCAGGAGGTGCAATGTCGATCCTCGACAGCCTTGCCCAGCAGGCCGGCAAGATCGCCAACGACGTGCAGGGGTCACTGCGCCGAGCCCGGGTGGAGGGCGAGCGGCGGCTGCTGCAGCGCCAGCACCGCGCGGCGCTCGAGGAGCTGGGCGAGCGCGCCTACGAGCTCGTCCGCAGCGGCGTGCTCCCGGACGGCCCCCTCGCGGCCGAGGTGGCGTCGGTGGAGGCCAAGCTCATGGAGCTCGAGGCGAAGGTCGTCGAGATCGAGGGCCTCCGCACGGCCGAGCCGCAGCCGGGCGCGTCCCGCCCGGGCCCCGCGACCACGGCGGCGGATGAACCCGCCGCGCCGTCCGCCGGCGCCGGCCCCGGCTGGGAGGCCGCGGACCGCTTCTTCCGAACGGGGAGCTGAACGCTCCGCAACCGCCACGGTATGGGTGGTGGCGCCACGGGACGGGATGGTTGTATCCTCCTCCGGCCGACGGGCGTCCTGCCCGTCGTCTTGCGTCGCGTCAAGCGGGTCGCGGTGAGGCCGGAACACGACATCCAGGGGAACCATCGCTCGGAGGCCCCGGCCTGCCATCGCTGCGGCCTGCCGTTGCTCGATGACGCCGAGTTCTGCCCCTACTGCGAGCGGTTCCTCGACGAGGGGACCGTCGCACGCCTGTTGGGCCGGCGCCGCCAGGTGACCCCCACCGGCACCGCGCGCAGGCTCGTGGGCGTACCCGAGCGGCTGCTCCTGCTCGTCGGAGCCGGGGTATTCACGCTCGCGGCGATCGCCAGCGTCATCGCCGCGCTCGCCACCTAGCCGGACCCTCCCGAACCACACCACGGGCCCGGCTCGACCCGGCGCCCCGGCGGCGTCAGGGATCGTGACGGGCGCACGACCACGAGGAACCCACGAATGAGTTCAGCCTCCTTCCCGGAACTGCACAACGTCGGCGACGAGGTCTCCGGGCAGTTCCGCTGCAACGACTGCGACCTGCTGGTCGTCTCCCCCGTCGAGAACGACGGCATCCTGGTGCTCCCGCCGTGCCCGCTGTGCGACGGCGAGACCTGGCGGCGCGTGGGCTAGACCGGGTCGTCCCCGAGGAAGTCACCGAGCTCCGCGGCGGGGATCGCGGCCAGCGTCTCGAAGTGGGCGCTGCCCCGCGCCGAGAGCTCGGCGGAGATGCGCGCCATCACCCGCTCGTCGGGCGCCTCGATGACGGTCAGGAAGTCGTAGTCCCCCAGCAGTGCCCACTGGCGCATGACCCGCCCGCCGAGGGCCTCGATCTCGCGGTTCACCTCGAGCAGCCGCTCGGGCGTGGCGCGCAGCGTCTGGACGCCCTGCGGAGTGAGCGTGGACAGCAGGATGAACGTTCGCACGGTGGCCCGCCTCGGCTCGTCCCCGGCCCATCCCGGGGTCCCCGGGCAAGTGTGACACGCGGCCCGGCCCTCCGGGGCGGGGATAGACTGCCCCGGCGACCCACAGGCGAGAGGTGACCATGCAGCGCGATGCACCGTTCAACCCGAACGACCTCCAGAAGGCGTTGCTCGGCTACGACCCGAGCGATCTGGAGAAGAACCTCATCGACTGGATGAAGACGAACTGGGCGCAGGCGGCCCGCGGGATGGTCTACGCCCGCAAGGAGGCCGAGGAGACCGTCTCCGGCATCGGCAACGTGCGCAGCGACGAGGGCAGGCTGGTCATGGAGATCGCGGCGCGGGTCGCCATCTCCGAGCGCGAGCTCGTCGCCCGGGCGATCGCCCACAACCTGCCGGCCTGGCTCGAGCAGACCTACGGCCTGGTGCCGAAGACCCCCGAGGCCTGACGGCCCCGGGGCACGGCGCTACTCGGGCTTCGGCTCCACCGGGTAGCCGGCGTCCTTCCAGGCGTCGAAGCCGCCCACGATGACCCCGACGCGGCTCCGGCCGTTGTCGAAGGCCCACATGGCGATCTTGAGGCTCGTCGCCTCACCGGGCCGGTCGCAGTAGAAGATCAGCTCCTTCCCGTCCGGGAGGGAGCCGATCTGCGACTCGAACTCCATCGGGTCGATGCGGATCGCGCCCTTGATCTGCTCCGTCGCCTCACGGTAGTCGCGGTCCCGCACGTCGACGGGCTGCACGGCGTCCCCCATGCGAAAGGACGCGAACAGGTCCACCGGCTGCCACCGCGACACGTCATCCCACGCCATCGATCCCCCTTGCCCCTGGACTGCCGGGAAACCTACCCCAGCAGGGCGAGCACGGACCCGGCGTTGCCCTTGGGCTTCACCTTGTAGAGCACCTGCTCGAGGGTGCCGTCCGGCGCGATCACGAACGTGCTGCGCTCGACGCCCATGTAGGTGCGGCCGTACATGGACTTCTCGACCCACACCCCGAAGGCCTCCGCCGCCATGTGCTCGGGGTCGGAGAGCAGGGTGAAGTTGAGGTCGTACTTGTCCCGGAACTTGGTGTGGCTCTTCAGCGGGTCGGGGCTCACCCCGATCACGCGCGCTCCCTTGGCGTCGAACTCCGGGATGCTGTCCCGGAACTCGCAGGCCTGCGCCGTGCAGCCGCTGGTGTCGTCCTTCGGGTAGAAGTACAGCACCACGCGCTGCCCGGAGAGGTCGGCCAGCGTGACCGTTGACCCGTCGTCGGCCTCCAGCGCGAACGCCGGCGCCGGCTGCCCCACCTCGAGTCGCGCCATCAGCATCACCCCATTCGTCGATCACCCGTGCCCAGCGACCTTAACCCTCCAACGGGGATCCCGGAGCCCACATCCGGCCCGCCGGTGGTGCGCCCCGCCGTCCCCGCCGACGCGCCCGCGATCGCCGTCATCCTCAGCGACGCCCTGCGGGCCAAGTACCGGCCCGCGCTCGGTGCCCGGGCGCTGGCGGGGCTGGCCGGCATGGTGCGCGACGATCTCTCCTCGGGGTCCGGCGGGTTCCTGGTGGCGGAGCTGGACGGCGAGACCGCCGGCGCGGTGCATCTGGCCACCGCAGAGTCGCGGCCGGGAGACGGGTTCGCCCGCAGGCTCACCGAACGCGTGGGCCTGGTGACCGCCACCCGCGCGATGCTGGTGCTCTCGTTGCTGCGCCCCGACCCGCTCGCCCCGGACGAGGGCCACATCGGCGAGCTCGGGGTGGCGGAGCAGGCCCGCCGCCGCGGTGTGGCCCGGGCCCTGCTGGACGCCGTCGAGCAGCGCGCCCGGGAGGCCGGGAAGGCGCGCCTCACGCTCTGGGTCACCGGCGAGAACGCCCCCGCCATCGCCCTCTACGAGGGCACCGGGTTCGCCGCGGTGCGGCGACGGCGGTGGCCGGTGGGCCGACTCGTGTTCCGTGCCTCGGGCATCATCCTCATGGAGAAACGGATCGGGGGGTCGTGATGGATCGTTTGCCGCAGGGGGACCTGTTCACCTGGGCGCTGGCGCTCGTCGCCGGCGCGGCGGGCACCCTCGTGGGCCTCGGCGCCGGAGCCCGCCTGGGCGTCGCGCTGACGCTCGGTGTCGTCCTGCTGCTGGGCGTCGTGTTGGCGAGATTGGCGTTTGAGACCACGTCGGGAACGAAAAGTCGCCCGTGATCGGGGGTTTCGTCGTCCTGCAACTGCTGTTGCGGACGGCAGGTACTACGATCGCGCCGCCGGCGGATCCCCGTCGGGTGCAGCGAGGTGCTGGTGGCGGATCAGACCAGGGGAAGGGACCTCCCGAGGACGCTGACGGCGAGCGAGGCGGCTGCCTTGCTCGGGGTGAGCGTCGCCACGGTCCGGGGCTGGGCGGATCAGAAGCTCCTGCCGTCGCATCGCACGGTCGGCGGTCATCGCCGCTTCGAGGTCGATGAGCTCAAGCAATGGCTCGCGGATCGCGGCGCACCCGTGCCCGACCGCGTGCGCCGGTTCACCCGGAGCAGCCAGCCGCTCGACCTGCCGGCCTGCCCCTCCCTCGCCCGGGAGCTGAACGCCCGCACCGAGTCGATCGCGGAACGCGTGCAGGCCGGGTACGACGACACGATCCCCACCTGGGGGCCCCGGCAGAGCGATCCCGCCCTCCGGCGCACCGCCATCAGGTTCCTCCGGGTCGCCGCGGCGGCCCTGGAGACCGGCAGCGTCGACCGCTCCGTGGGGCGCGCCGAGATCGCGGGTTTCCGCGGCGCGATGCAGGGCGACACCGGCATGAACGTCGTCATCGAGTTCACGCGGATCGCCGCGGCGATCGTGGTGGAGGCCGAGGACGCCATCACCAAGGGTGACGTGGAGGACGAGCGCGCGCTCCCGTCGCTGCTGGCGGTGCTCGACCACATCCAGGCGGCCGTGCTGGCCGGGTACCGCGAGGCCGAGGGGCAACGGCCCGGGCACTAGCGCCGCGGCCGGACTCGTCAACCACGGTTGACACCTCCATGGTCTGTCAACTACCGTTGACGCATGGACGATCTCTCGCAGCTCCCATCACCCGATTCCCCGGCGGAGGCGCTGGCCGCCGTCGTGGCGCTGCGGCGCCTCGCCGACCGGCTCGAGGCCGAGGCCGTGGACCACGCGATCGCCGGTGGGTGGTCGTGGCAGCAGATCGCCGACGCACTGGACATCACGCGCCAGGGCGCCCACAAACGCCACGCCGCCCGGCGACGGGCCGCGGGCCGTCCGGAGGAGGACAGGTGAGGGGCATCTTCTCGATCGCCGGCCGCATGCGGGCCGTGAACGCGCTGCTGCTGGCCGCCGAGGCCCACGCGACCGCCGACGGCGCGGACGAGACCGCCGCCGAGCACATCGTGCTCGCGGCGCTCGACATCCCGGGCGGCTCCGCCGCCGCCGCCTTCGCGCGGGTGGGCATCGGCACGGAGGACTTCCGCTCGGCCCTCGCCGCGCACCACGCCGCCGCGCTGTCGGCCGTCGGCATCACCGCGCCCGACCTCCCACCGGTGGACGTGTCGGAGATCCCCACCCGGCAGGGCCGCTACCGGATGTCGCCCGGCGGTCGCCGGCTGTTCGAGCGGGTCGTCGGGAGCCGCGGGGACTCGGGGTCCCCCGCCGCGCTCGGGGCGATGGTCGTGCTCGCGCTGGCCGACGAGCGCTCGGGCGCCGCCGCGGACGCCCTGGACCGCCTGGGCGTCGACCGGGAGGCCCTCGCAGTGGCCGCGCGGGCCGAGATCGCCGCCGCCTGAACCGCCCTGGAATGCCTGATGCCCGCCGAGGCGGGCATCAGGGGTAGCGAACCGTAAGCCGGATTCTGTCGTGGGCAGCCATCCATCTGGGACGTCTGTTGCCAGACGCCTCAAGCGGCCGACCTGGGGCTGGGCGAGCAACCCGTGGCGCCCCGGCTTGGCCTTGCACCGGGTGGGGTTTACCCAGCCGGCCTGTCACCAGACCGCTGGTGCGCTCTTACCGCACCGTTTCACCATTGCCGCGCGCCGAAGCCCGTGGCTGTTTCGTTTCTGTGGCACTTTCCCTGGGGTTTCCCCCGCTGGCCGTTAACCAGCACCCTGCTCTGCGGTGTCCGGACTTTCCTCGAACCGCCGAAGCGGCCCGCGGCTGCCTGGTTCGCGACCGGGACTGTACCGCGGGACGTGCCTACAGGCTGCGCAGCACCCCGACGACGCGACCGAGGATGCTGACCTCGCGGACGATGATGGGCGGGAAGTCGGGGTTCTCCGGCATGAGGACCACGTGGTCCTCCTTGCGGATGTACCGCTTCACCGTCGCCTCGTCCTCCACCAGCGCCACCACGATCTGGTGCTGCTCGGCGGTGTCCTGCTTGCGCACCGCCACCAGGTCGCCGTCGAGGATGCCGGCGTCGCGCATCGACTCGCCGGTGACGCGCAGCAGGAAGTCGGCGGGGAACGGGGTGTGCACCCAGTCCTCCACGTGCTCCTCCGCGAGGCGCGGCATACCGGCCGCGACCGACCCCACCAGCGGGAGGGCGGTGGCCTTCGGCATCGACCGCGGCGGCATGCGGCGCCCGGTCTCGTCCTCGTTCACCAGGATCGCGCGCGGCTTGGTGGGGTCGCGGCGCAGGTACCCGGCGTCCGTGAGCTTGGAGAGGTGCGCGTGGACCGTCGAGGGGGACGCGAGGCCGACGGCCTCACCGATCTCCCGGACGGTGGGCGGGTAGCCGGTCTCCTCGCAGTGCCTGTTGATGAACTGCAGGATCTCGGCCTGCCGGCCGGTGAGATCGCCCATCACGTGCCTCCGCGGGGGTCGGGACGAACACCTGTTCTGGCAGAACGTATCACCCGCCCCCGCCGGTGTCACGTGCCGTTTCCGGACCGCGGCGGGCGACGCCCGCCGCCGGCCCGTACAGACCCGGATCGGGGACACCGCGCCGGCGGGACGAATAGGTTTCACCCGATATGCGGCACACCCACCCGCAGGAGCACCCGCGTCGTGCGGACGCGACGTCCGGCGTCAGGCCGTCGGTGGTCGGTCGTCGTGGACCCCGGCCCGGGCGCCGAGGGCCCTGCGGCGGACGGATGCGCCGGGGGCCCGGGTGACGCGGTGACGGTGGCCCTGGAGCCCGCGCGCCGGGCGGTCCGCGTGCGCCCGGCGACGCTGGCCAAGGCGTCGCTGCTGGCGGTCGTCGTCGCCCTGGTGAGCTGGCGCGTGGACTGGGTCGGCTCGCTGGGCGGGCTCGGGACGTCGTCCCTGATCCCGCTGGGCCTGGCGCTGGTGGCGTTCACCCTCTCGGCGGCCCTGAAGGCGGTCGTCTGGGCGCAGATCCTCCGGGGCGTGCGGCCCGGCGCCACCGTGCGCGCCCGTGAGCTGCTCTCGCCGGTGTTCGTCGGCCTTCTGGGCAACTGGCTGGCTCCCGCCCGCCTCGGTGAGGCCGCCCGGGTCGTGCTCGGGCACCGGCGCATGCGGCGCCGGGGGGTTGATCTGGGCCTGCCGGCCATCACCGGCACGGTCGCCGCCGAGATCCTCGTGTCGGCGGCGGCCTGGGCGGTGGCGGGCCTGGCGGCTGCGGCCCTGTTGCCGGTCCCCGGCTACGTGGCGCTCACCGCCGCGGGCGCGGGAGTGCTCGTCGGCGGCTTCATCATGATCTCCCTGAGGGGTGCGGGCGGCGGCGGCGGGGCCCCGCACCCTCCCGCCCGGTGGCCTGGCCGGCTGCTGCGTGCGGCCCGCCAGTCACTGCAGTCCGCCGGCGCGGGCCTGCGCGGCCTGGCCCGGCCGCGGGCGCTGAGCCTGGTCTCCGGCGCCGGCATCGCCATGATCGTCCTGCAGTGGCTGGCGACGTTCCTGGTGCTGGAGGCGCTGGGCATCGGGGTGGGGCTCGCCGCGGCGGCCGCGGTCCTCGTCACCACGACGGTTGCGCAGAGCCTTCCGCTGTTGCCCGGCGGCATCGGCTCCTATCAGGCCGCCGTCGCGCTGCCGCTGGTGGCCTCCTACGGCGTTGCGGGCGCCGACGCGATCGCCGCCGCGGTGGTGCTGCACGCCGCCCAGGCCGCCACGGGCGTCGCCCCCGGCCTGGTGTTCCTGGCTCGCGAGGACCTCACCCTGCGCTCCCTGCGCGGGCTGGAGGCCGCCCCGGAGGCGACATGACGCAGAGACGCCCGCCACGTCCCGCCCTGGAGGCGGTCCCCGCCGCCGCCGGAGCGCCCTTCATCAGCGGTGCGGAGCGCGCGGCGCGGTGGCGACGCGAGGCGGGCCTGTTCCTGGGCGCCTACGCGCTCTACTCGCTGGCGCGCGGCGTGAGCCGGGGCGACGAGCTGGACGCCCTCAGGAACGCCGCGCACATCGTCTCCCTGCAGGCCGAGCTGGGCCTCAACGTGGAGCGGCAGGTGCAGGACTGGGTCACCGGCCTGCAGGTGATGGCCGTGCTGGGGACGCTCTACCTGCTCGCGCAGCTGGTCGTGGTTCCGGTCGCACTGGTGGCCGTCTACCGGCTGCGCCGGCAGATCTACCCGCTGCTGCGCACCACCCTGCTCGCGGCATGGCTCATCGCCATCCCCATCTACGCCATCTTCCCCACCGCGCCGCCGCGGCTGGCGGGCATCGGCATCGTCGACTCGGTGACCCGCGAATCGCTGGTCCCGCTCGACGCCCCCTTCATCCAGTGGTTCTACAACCCCGTCGCCGCCGTCCCGAGCATGCACTCGGCGTTCGCGGTGGCGGTCGGCGTGGGGCTGGCCGCCGCGCTGCGCCGGCCGCTGCTGCGCATCGCCGGACTGATGTGGGGTCCGCTCGTGATCTTGATCGTCGTGGCGACCGGCAATCACTTCATCCTGGACGTCGTCGCCGGCCTGGTGGTGGTGGGCGTCGCCTTCGCCGCGGCGGTCGCCCTCCACGGTCCCGCGTGGCGATACGACCAGGAGCCCGGCCCGGCCTTCCCCTTCGCCGTCGCCCCGTTCCCGGCGGAGGGTCCGGCGCGCCCGCTGCGTGTGGCGCTGGTGTGCCCGTACGCGTGGGACGTCCCCGGAGGCGTCGTGGCCCAGGTTCGGCAGATGGCCGCGTCGCTGCGGCGGCTCGGGCACCAGGTGGACGTGCTGGCGCCCGCGGACGCCCCGGTCGACGAGCCCGGCGTGATCCGGCTGGGAGGCACCATCGGGGTGCGCCACAACGGCTCGGTGGGGCGGGTGGCCCTGTCGCCCCGGGCGAACCTGCGCGCCGTGCGCCTGGTGCGCAGGGGCGGCTACGACGTGGTGCACCTGCACGAGCCCCTCGTGCCGCCCTGCCTGGCCGTGCTGCTGCGCTCGGACCGTCCCATGGTGGGGACGTTCCACATGTACGGGCCCGACTCGAAGCTCTACCGTGCGCTCGCGCCGCTGGGCCGCCTGGCCGTGCGGCGCCTCCACCACCGGACGGCGGTCTCCGAGGCCGCGCGCGCGTGCGCCGCCCGGTTCCTGCGGGGCGACTATGAGGTCATCCCCAACGGCATCGCCCCGCACCAAGCCGAGGCCATCACGCGCGCGGACGAACGGTTCCGGGTGCTGTTCGTGGGCCGCACCGACCCCCGGAAGGGCCTCGGCAAGCTGCTGCGGGCCATGCCGCGGCTGCCGGAGGCGCGTCTGGACCTGGTGGGCGTGGAGCCGGAGGAGTTGCTTGCGCTGCACCCCGACCCGCCGGAGCACTGGATCGCCCACGGACGTGTGAGCGAGCAGCGCCGGCGGGAGCTGCTGGACCACGCGGATGTGATGGTCGCTCCGTCGCTGGAGGGCGAGAGCTTCGGTCTGGTGCTCGTGGAGGCGATGGCGGCCGGTGTCCCGGTGGTGGCCTCATCGATCCCGGGCTACCTGCCGGTGCTCGCCGGCCATGGCCCGCTGGTCCCCGCGGGGGACGTGGAGGCGCTCACCGCGACGCTGGAGGACCTCGCCCTCAACCGCGGCCAGCTGCGCCGTCTGGGCGAGGGCGGCCGCCGCGCCGCCCAACGTTTCGACTGGAGTCGGGTGACCCCCAGGTTGCTGGCCGCCTATACGCGCGCGATCGCCACGCAGCGGACGGCCGGGGGCGGGGGCCCTTCCGGCGGCCCGGCCCGCACCACGGGGCGGTTGGGGCGCCGGGCGGCCCGCCTCCGCCGTCATTCGCCGCGTGTGATCCGCGAGCCGAAGTAGATGCCCTCGGTGCCGTCGGGGAACCGCACCAGGCCCTTGGTGCCGCCGTCGTAGTCGGGCGCCAGCACCAGCAGCCGTCCCTCCCCCATGTCCTTCACGGTGACGGTCTCGTCGCCCTCGGGGTCCAGGCCCCGCCAGAGCCGGATGAACAGGTTGTGCTCCCACTCGTCGCCGATGGTGGTGGGCTCCCTGTGGCCGGGGTGCACCCGCACGTGGTGCGGCAGCTTCATGAGGACATCCATCGTGCTGGCCTTGAGCTCGGGGAAGTTCCCGCCGGGGCGAGCGTGGCCGCCGAGGGTGCGGTGGAACAGGACGTCCGCGGTGAAGCAGTCGTCACCCACCAGGTACGCGAAGTGCCCCTGGCAGTGGCCGGGGGTGTCGAGGGCCCGGAACTCCAGCGACCCGGACCGCACGACGTCGCCGTCGCCGATCACGATGTCCAGCGAGCCGGCCCCGAGCACCTCCTCGGTGCCCCGGTGCCCCACGAACGGCACGCCGGGGAAGCGCTCCCGGTACCGGTCGTTGGACAGCACGTGGTCCTCGTGGTGGTGCGTGAGCAGGATGTGGGTGATGGTGATGCCCTCGCGCTCCACGCGCTCCAGCAGCGGCTCCACGACGCCGTTGCCGTCGATCAGCACGCCGGAGCCCCCGGGGCCCTCGGCCACCAGGTAGGCGTTGGCGAGCCACTTCTCGTCCTCCGTGCGGTCGATGATCATGAGAACTCGATCACGCTCCTGATTCCGTTCTGGGACTCCATGAGCTCGAAGCCCTCGTTGACCTGGTCCAGCGTGAGCCGGTGGGAGACGAGGGCCATGGCGTCGAACTCGCCCGCCAGCCAGCGGTCCACCAGACCCGGCAGCTGTGTGCGGCCCTTCACCCCGCCGAACGAGGATCCGGTGACGCGCCGCCCGGTGATGAGGAACCGGGGGATGATCTCCAGCAACTCGCCGCGGCCGGCGACGCCGCACATCGTGGCCAGACCCCAGGCCTCGCGGGCGGCCTCCACGGCCTGCCCCATGACCTTCACGTTGCCCGTCGCCTCGAAGGTGTAGTCCACCCCGTAGCCGCCGGTCTGGTCGCGGAGCCACTGCACCGTGTCGGCGTCCGCCACGCGCGTGTCGGTCGCGCCGTGCCGGCGGGCCTCCGCCAGGCGCTCCTCGGAGAGGTCGAGGGCGATGATCCGCTCGGCGCCCGCGAGCTTGGCGCCGATCACCGCGCCCAGGCCCACCAGCCCGCAGCCGAACACCGCGGTGGTGGCGCCCGGCTGCACCTGCGCCGTGTAGAGCGCGGCGCCGATCCCGGTCGCCAGGCCGCACGCGAACGGCGCGCAGCCGTCGAGGGGGGCCTCCGGGTTCACGACGGCCAGGGCGATCTCCGGCATCACGGTGTACTCGGCGAACGTGGAGCAGCCCATGAAGTGGCGCAGCGGCTCCCCGCCGCGGAACAGGCGCGTCGTGCCGTCCGGCAGGTACCCGGCGTTCTGGTGGTCCCGGATGCTGATGCAGCGGTTGGTGCGCGGGCTCCTGCAGTGGATGCACTCGCCGCACTCGGGCGCGAAGAGGGTCACCACATGGTCGCCCGGCTTCACCAGCCGCACCCCGGGACCCACCTTCTCCACGACCCCGGCGCCCTCGTGCCCCAGCACGCACGGCGCGTACCCGGTGGGGTCGACGCCGCTGGCGGTGTAGGCGTCGGTGTGGCACACCCCGCACGCCGCCAGGCGCACCAGCACCTCGCCGGCGGCGGGCTCGGCGAGGTCCACGTCGTCGATGACCAGGGGTTTCCCGAACTCCTCCAGCACTGCGGCGCGGATCCTCATCGACCGGGCTCCTTGGTCGGCTCTGCGGGGACCGGGCCAGTGTACGACGCACCGCGCGGGGCGGGCGGCCGGAGCCGGGCGGCGCATCGCTCGAACCGGCGCGCATCCGGCCGATACACGTGGTGACCCCGGGCCAGGGGCGCGTCCGGAAACGGGCGCGGCGGGTGAGAAGACGTGCGGACGTCCGCGGGATGCGCGGACGGAAAACGGGAAGGAGTCCCAATTGGCCCCTCTTTCGACGGGACGCGGCGCGCCGGGCGACGTCAACCGGCAGTTGCTGGAGCGCCTGGAGTCCCTCGAGGCGAACTGCATGACCGGCCTGCTGGCCGGGCTCGAGGCGATGCAGCGCGGTGACCTCACGGTCGAGGTGCGTCCGGTGACACGGCACATCGACGCGACCGGCGGCAGCGCCGAGACCCAGGCGATGGTGCGGGTGTTCAACGCCATGCTCACCAAGGCGCAGGCGGCGGTCGAGGGATACAACGCCGTGCGCGAGCGCCTTCGCGCGGCCCTCGGCGACCAGTCGTGCCTCGAGGACCTGGAGCAGCGGCTCACCAGCCTCGACCGCAACTGCCTGACCGGCCTGGCCGCGGGGATGAACGCGGTCGCCGAGGGTGATCTGACGGTCGAGGTCGTTCCGGTGACGACCGGGCAGCGCCTGGGTGATCTGGGCGAGATCTTCAACGGGATGCTCGCCAAGGCCCAGGCGGGCGTCGGCAGCTACGAGCACATGCGCAGCGAGACCGGCCAGATGGTGACCCAGCTGGCGGCGACCGCCGAGGTGCTCTCCGGGTCCTCCGAGCGGCTCGCGTCGATCTCCGAGGAGACCGGGCGCGCCGTGGGCGAGATCTCCGCCACCATCGAGGCCGTCGCCCAGGGGTCCTCGGAGCAGGCACAGGCCGCCCAGGGCGTCAGTGAGGCCGTCGGAGCCGCCTCGACCGTCGTGACGGGCCTCGGCGAGAAGAGCGAGGAGATCGGGCAGATCGTCGACACGATCGGCGGCATCGCCAGCCAGACCAACCTGCTGGCGCTCAACGCCGCCATCGAGGCGGCGCGCGCCCGTTGCCGACGAGGTGCGCAAGCTCGCCGAGAACTCTCAGGACTCGGCCAGCTCCATCGCCTCGATCATCAGCGACATCCAGCGTCAGACGGCCAGCGCCGTGGCCGCCATGGAGGCGGTGAAGGGCGACGTGGTGTCGGTGGCGAGCATCTCCGAGGAGAACGCCGCGGCCGCGGAGGAGGTCTCCGCGACGACCCAGCAGACCGCCGCCTCCACCGAGCAGGTCGGCACGGCCTCCGAGGAGGTCGCCGACGCGGCGCAGAAGCTCACGGGGCTGATCAGCCACTTCCGCGTCTGAGCGCGCGGCGGGACGGAACGAGGAAGGGCCCCGTCTCCGGGGCCCTTCTCAGGATGCGGCTGAGAGGACTTGAACCTCCACGACCCTAGGGGTCACAAGGCCCTCAACCTTGCGCGTCTACCAATTCCGCCACAGCCGCATGGCCTCCGGGAAGTCTACCGCGTTCCGGACGCCGACGTATCCGGCACGGACGCGGACGCCGGGTCCCGGGACCCGGCGACACCGCACGACGACCACCTCATGACCCGCATCCCCGGGGGGATGCGACCACGATCAGGCGATGGTGCCGATCAGCTGGATGATCCACGCCAGGATGTAGACGTGGAGCGCAGCCGCGATGTAGATGACGACCCCGAGGACGATCACGAAGATCAGGGATCCGAGGTACTTGACCGGCAGAGGAAGTGTGTTCATCGGTCGGGCATGCTAGCGCCGACCGGCCGGAACATGGTGGGGACAGATGGCCGCGCCTTGGCAGCCGGACGGCCCTCGCCCACACCTTCACGAGGAGAAGGATGACCCACGACCCCATCAGCAGCCCCGCCGCCATCGAGACGCGGGACGCCCTCCTGGGCGCGATCCGGGCGCAGATCGCCGCGGCGCCGAACGCGATGACCCTGCTCCGCCTCGCCGAGGCCTACGCGTGGACGGTCGCCCCGGACCAGCCGCACGGGTCCCGGGAGGAGAAGTAGCCGCACCGGCCGGTCCGCGCCGCACGGGCGCGGAGACGGGATCAGTACTGCTTGACCAGCAGGTACGTCGTCACGAAGAACAGGACCGCGACCACGACGGTGATCCGGTCGAGGTTCTTCTCGACGATCGCGGAGCTCCCGCCGTAGCTGGAGCTGCTGGACCCGACGCCGAAGGCGCCGGAGAGGCCCGCGTCCTTCCCGCTGTGCAGCAGCACGAGGAAGATCAGCAGGCCCGACATCAGGGAATGGGCGATCACGAGGACGGTCAGCATCGGCCCGAACGCTAGCATCAGCGTCCAGGGAGAGCCGTGCGAGCCGTGCCGGCGGACGATGCCATGACCCATTTCCGCAGGCACCACAGCGCATCCGGGCCGGCCGGCCGGCCATGACGACGGCGCCCCCCGCCGACCCGTCGGGCCTTCCGCTGCTGAACCCGGCCACGTTCCCCGACTGCTTCGTGTGCGGGCCGGCCAACGCCCACGGCCTGCACCTGCGGGTGCACCGGGACGGTGACGACGCCGTCGCGGTGTACCACCCGGAGACCCACCACGAGGGCTACCCGCAGCACTTCCACGGCGGCCTGGTGGGGCTGCTGGTGGACGAGATGCTCGTGTACGCCGGCGCCCCGCACGACCTGTGGGGCATGACCGCCAAGGTCGGGTACCGCATCCGGCGGCCCATCCCCCTGGACGCCCCGCTGGGTCTGCGCGCGCGCCTCACCCAGCGCGGCGGCCGCGGCTTCCGCGCCGAGGTCTGGATCCACCTGGCCGACGGGACGCTCGCCGCGCAGGGCGAGGGCACGTGCGTGCTGTGGACCGGGGATCCGCCGTCGGGCGACGACACGGGCCCTTAGGCGCCGGGGGGCCGCTGCCGATGGGAGCGGCATGGCGCGCGACGACCAGCCGGGACCCGGCGGGATCCACCTCGTCCCGGGACAGCCCCCGGGCGCGAGCCTCATCCAGAACGTCCCCGGCGCCGTCTACCGCACCGCGCAGGACCCGCGGCGCACCGTCACGTTCGTGAGCCGCCAGATCGAGACGGTCACCGGGCACGACCCGGAGGCCTTCAACACCGGACGGCTGGGGCTGCTGGACATCGTCCACCCCGACGACCGGCATCGCCTGCGCCAGGCGCTCAGCGAGCTGGGTGGCCCCGGATCCGCGCTGGAGCACGAATACCGCGTCATCCACGCCGAGGGCGGGGTGCGCTGGGTGATGGACCGGGCCCATGCGGTCGTCTCCGGCGGCACCGCCTGCCTGGACGGGATGCTGGTGGACGTCACGGACCGCCGCCGCACCCATGACGAGCTGGCCTGGCTGGCGCTGCACGACCCCCTCACGGGCCTGGCCAACCGCCGCGCCCTTGAGGACCGTCTGGGCATGGAGACCGACCGGATGCACCGCACCGGTGCGACCTACTCGGTGGTGGCCGCCGACATCGACCACTTCAAGGCGGTCAACGACACGCACGGCCACGAGGCCGGTGACCGCGCGCTGGTCGAGGTGGGACGTCGCCTGCAGGCCGGCGTGCGGGCCATCGACCTCGCGGCGCGCGCGGGCGGCGAGGAGTTCGTGTTGCTGCTGGCCGACACGCCCCTGCGGGAGGCGCTGGCCGTCGCCGAACGCCTGCGGGTGGCGGTTGCGCAGGACCCGGTCGCCGGTGTCGGCACCGTCACCATCTCGGCCGGGGTGGCCCAGTGCACGGGCCTCGAGGCCCGCGAGACGCTCGCGGTCGCCGACGCCGCGCTCTACCGGGCGAAGGCCGGCGGGAGGAACCGCGTGGTCGCGGCGCCGCCCGGTGGGGGCCCCTCCCCTGTCGCGGCCTGACCGGCCGCCGTTGAGGCATCGCCCCGGCGTGCCGATTCGACTGATGTGCACCGCTCGCCCGCATCCCGCCCCGGCCGCGCCGGATCGCTCACCAGGGCGCCCAGCGGCAGGTGCGGCGTCTGCGAGCGCGCCGTGGCGCTGGTCTCCGGGATGTGCGCCGAGTGCCGCGCCCGCATGCTCACCGGGCTCGGCGCCGGGACCGCCCGTCCCGAGCAGGCGCCGCCGCGCCGCTCCGAACTGGTCGACCGCATCCCCGGGGTCCTCTACCGGTCCTCACCCGACCGGCAGCGCCGCCTGAGCTACGTCACGGACGCCATCCTGGGGCTGTGCGGCATCGAGGCGCCCGAGTTCCGCACGGGCCGGGCCGCCCTCGGCAGGATCACCCACGAGGACGACCGCGACCGCGTTGCCGAGGCGCTGGGCGCCCCGTCCGCGGCCGTTGGCTACGAGATCCAGTACCGCATCCTCACCTCCGACGGCGAGGTGCGCTGGGTGAGCGACCGGGGCCGCCGCACCGGCCGCGGCACGCTGATGTGGGACGAGGGCCTGCTGCTGGACATCACCGGCAGCCGGGCCGAGATGGAGCGCCTGCAGCACGAGGCGCGCCACGACGGGCTCACCGGGGTCGCGAACCGGCGGGCGCTGACCGAGCGTCTCGAGGAGGAGTGCGCCCGCTCGGAGCGCACCGGCACCCCGCTGTGCGCCCTCTGCGTGGACGCCGACCACTTCAAGGCGGTCAACGACACCCACGGCCACGACACCGGCGACCGGGTGCTGGTGGACATCGCCGCACGCCTGGAGGGCGCCGTGCGGCGCTACGACGTGGTCGCCCGGGTGGGAGGCGAGGAGTTCACCGTGCTGCTCATCGGCATCGGGGCCGACGAGGGGACGGTGCTGGCGGAGCGCATCCGCGCGGCCATCGCCGGCCGGGACTGCGGCGGTGTGGCCGTGACCGCCTCCATCGGTTGCGCGGCCTGGATGCCCGGCGACACGCCCGAGGCGCTCGTCAAGCGGGCCGACGAGGCCCTCTACGCCGCCAAGCGGGGTGGCCGGAACCGCGTGGTGACCGCCGCCTGACCTGGCCGGCGTCCGCGAGCGCGGAGACGTGCTCGCAGGCGACGCCGTCAGCGACATCCGGACGGTCGCGCGGAATCGCGGACTCCGCCTGCGGCCACCGGCGACGGCAGCGCGCACATCCGCGGGCGCACCGGGGCGTTGGTACCGGTTCGAACCCGCCCACGCCCACGCCCCGGCCGCCCCGTGGGCGGCCATTGATCCCCCGTTGCCAGCCCCCGCCGGCGGGGGGACCGCTACCCTTCGGGCCATGGAGATCCGCGCGCGCGACGCGGCCGTGCCCTTCGAGACGGCCGACGGCAGCACCATCAGGAGCCTGCTCGACCGGTCGAACGCGCCGGTCGCGAACCACAGCCTGGCCGAGGCGACGATCGAGGCCGGCACCGCCACCACCCGGCACCACCACCGAATCGCCGAGGAGATCTACTACCTCGTCGAGGGCTCCGGAACGATGGAGCTGGACGGCGAGCGCCGGTCCGTGAGCGCCGGCGACGCGATCCTCATCCCTCCCGGGGCGTGGCACCAGATCACCGCCGACGCGGGCACCCGCATCCGCCTGCTGTGCAGCTGCAGCCCGCCCTACTCGCACGACGACGTCCACTTCGCGTGACCGCCGGGGCGGCGCACCCCCACTAGGATGCGCTCGCCCACCCCATCCCCCCTCGTCCCAGGAGCCCGCGTGGCCGACCAGCTGATCCGCATCGGGCACAGTCCCGACCCCGACGACGCCTTCATGTTCTACGCACTCGCCGAAGAGCTGATCCCCATGGACGGCTTCCGCGTCGAGCACGTGCTCCGGGACATCGAGACGCTCAACCGGTGGGCCGTGGACGGCAAGCTCGAGGTGACGGCGATCTCGGTGCACGCCTACGCGCATCTGGCCGACAAGTACCGGCTCCTGCCGCACGGCGCGTCGATGGGTGAGAAGTACGGCCCCATGATCGTCGTCCGCGAGGGCTCGTCCATCGAGCCCTCCCAGCTGCCGCAGCTGCGGGTGGCGATCCCCGGCACCTGGACCAGCGCCTTCCTGGAGCTGCAGCTCGCCGTGGGCCGCATCGAGAACCCGGTCATCGTGCCCTTCGACGAGGTGCTCAACGAGGTCGAGGCGGGCAACGTCGACGCCGGCCTGGTCATCCACGAGGGCCAGCTCACCTACGAGCGCCAGGGCCTCGTGAAGATCCTGGACCTGGGCGAGTGGTGGGACGAACTCACCGGCGGCCTGCCGCTGCCGCTCGGCGCCAACGCGGTGCGCCGCGACGTGGGTGACGAGGCGACCCTCACCCGGCTCTCGCACCTGCTGCGCAACAGCATCGCCTACGCCCTGGAGCACCGGCAGCCGGCCCTCGCCCACGCCGAGAAGTTCGGCCGCGGCCTGGACATGGACCTCGCCGACAAGTTCGTGGGCATGTACGTGAACCAGCGCACCCTCGACTACGGGGACGACGGCCGCGCGGCGGTCGCCGAGCTCCTGCGCCGTGGCCACGAGGCCGGCCTGGTTCCGGGCCCGGTCCCGGTCGACTGGATCGAGGACTGACGGGCTCCGCCGTGCACCGGGACTGGGAGTCCGAGATCGACCGGTGGACCGAGCGGTTCCGCTCGATCCCGGACCCGCCCGAGGTGTTCGCGGTGGCGGTCCGCGAGGGCTGGGCACCCGCCGTGCGCGCCGAGCTGGCCGAGCAGGCCGAGGCGTACGCGCGGTCGCACGAGGGCCTGATGGACCAGCTTCGCGGGGCCGGATGGGATCTGGTGCGCTTCGACGCCCGTCCCACGGACTGCGGGCACTGCAGCCGCTACGCCGGATCCGCGTACAGCCTCAGCGGCGACCAGGGCCTCCCCGAGCCGCCCCCGCTGCCGATGTGCCCGGCCTGCCGGCACACCCTCAACCTCCTCACCCCGTTCTTCATGCAGAGCATGGGGCTGAGCGTCGAGGACCTTGCCCTCGAGGCCGTGCCCTACCGCGACGATGCGGAGACCGGCTGACCCGCGGCGTCGCCTACACCCCGCCGCCGCCCGCCCCGCTCGGGCTCGGTGGGATCATGTCCACGGCGCTCGCCATGTACCGGGCGCGGCCCTGGGCCCTCATCGTCATCGCGCTGGTGAGCACACTGCCCACCGTCCTGCTGGGAACCGGCGGCGACCTCGCGTACGGCGTGCCGGACACGGCCCGGGACACCCTGCTGCGCACCGCCATCGTCGCGGTGCCCACCCAGCTTCTGGGGCAGATCAGCGTCGCCGCGGCGGCGGTGGTGGCGATGGAGCTGCTCAACGGCCGCCCGGGCACGGCCTCCCACGCCCTCGAACTGGTGGGCCTGCGCTTCTGGCCCCTCGCCGCGGTCATCGGGATCACCCTCGTCGGCGTTGCCGCCGGCATCGTGCTGCTGGTGATCCCCGCCGTGATCCTCATCGTCCTGTGGCTCTACGCGCCCATCACGGTCATCACCGAGGGGCGGTCGGTGCGCGCGGCGTTCACCCGGAGCACCGAGCTGGGCCGCGGTGCGTTCTGGTGGACGCTCGGCAGCTACCTCGCCATCCAGATCACCGTCGCCCTCGCCGCCGGGGTCGTGTCGGCCATCCTGGCCGCCCCCTTCACGTCGCTGAACGGCAACGCGGAGATCGTGATGGAGGGCGCGGTGACCCTGCTGGTGCTCACCGTCGCCCAGCCCGTGGCGCTGCTGGGGGTGGGGCTCATGTACCTGGACCGGCGGGTCCGGCGGGAGGGCCACTGGCCCAGCCCCGGGGCGCAGCCGGCCCGCTAACCCTCGGCGCAGGCCACGAAGACCGCCGCGGCGGCGTCCGGCGGGACCTCGACCGTGGCGTCGTCGACGCGCACGCTCACGCATCCGTCCTCCGCCGCGCGCAGCACGTGCACGCAGGCGTCCGGAACCAGGCCGGCTCCGGCGAGGAACCGCAGCAGGCCGGGATCGCGGTCGCTCACGCGGACCACGGTTCCCCTGCCACCGACCGGGATCTGCGACAGCGGCTCGCCCGCCACGGGCACCACGTGCCCGGTGACGCTGGGGATGGGGTCACCGTGCGGGTCACGCTCCGGATGTCCGAGCAGATCGGCGATCCGGGCCTCCAGCTCCTCCGAGAGATGGTGCTCCAGCACCTCCGCCTCGCGATGGGCGTCCTCCAGCGGCACGCCGACCCGCTCCACCAGGAACGTCTCCAGCAGGCGGTGATGGCGCAGCACCTCGAGCGCCGCCGCGCGTCCCGGGGCCGTGAGCCGGAACTCACCGCGTCCCAGCTGTTCCACATAGCCCAGCCCGTCCAGGCGGCGCAGCATGTTGCTGGCGGACGCCGGGGTGACGGCCAGCGCCTCGGCCACCCGCGAGGTGGTGATCGCGCCGGACCCGGCCCCCTCGGAGAGCCGGTACGCGGCCTTCAGATAGTCCTGCACCGCCGGACTCGGTCGGTCGGTCATGTTTGCGCCCCCCGCCCCCGTGGGACTCCCGAACCGCCCCGTGGGACGTTCCGAACACGGTGCACCAGAACCTGCGGATGGTCCCCACACCTGACGGAACCACCATCACATCTTCCGCCACACCTTAGAAGGCCATAACAAAAGGGTGGGAGAGTCGACCCATGGCTATCGCGCTCAAAGAGGTCCCCAACATCCGAACTCCGCGACCCCGAACCGGCTGGGCAGGCCGGGTCGAGCTCGCGCGGATGGATCTCTTCCACGGCCTGCCCGAGACCGACCTTGCGCTCCTCGAGAACCGGCTTCCGCTCGTGCGGTGGCCGAAGGGCGCCGAGACCCCGGACCCGCTCACCCGTCCCGACCACCTGTTCCTGGTGCGTGAGGGCCGCGTGGCGGTGTTCGAGCCGGCGGCACAGGGAGCCGACGTCATGACGTCGATCCTGGAGGAGGGCAGCGTCTACTCCACGCTTGGAACCGACCGCCAGCCGGTGGTCGCCGCGCTCGAGGACTCGGCGGTCTCGCCGCTGTCCGGGCGCGCAATCGAGGGCCTCATCGCCCGCTACCCCAAGCTGGGACGGAACCTGGCGACCGTGCTGTCGGAGCGGCTCGCATCGCTCCGCGAGACCGTGGCCCTGGTGAGCGAGATGCGGGTGGAGGACCGCCTCCGGGCGCGACTGCACCAGCTCGCCGACCGGTTCGGCGTCGCGACCCCGCAGGGCATCCAGCTGCGGCTGGAGCTCACCCATGCGCAGTGGGCGAGCCTGGTCGGGGCGTCACGCGAGGCCGTCACCACGGCCTTCAGCAAGCTGCGCACCGCCGGTGAGATCGTCACCGACGGCCGCGCCATCCTGATCCCGTGGGACGCGCTGCGCGCGACCGACGGGGACGTCCCCGCGGCCGCCTAGACGGTCTGGATCTCCCGCTCCCGCACACGCTGCGGGGGCGGGACGATCGCGTCGAGCGCCGCCGAAAGCCGCTCCGCATCTGTGGAAAGCGCCACCGCCTGCTCCGCCAGCGCGGTTCGCATCTCGGTGATCGCGAGGATCGCGGGGTCCATGTTGGCCTGCTCTCTGGATGAATCGGGTGCCGTGAAGCTCAGATCGGCAGCCGATCGATCCGAATGAGTACTTGCCATTGGCCTCCGACATGGACAAACTCCCCGAACACGTGTCGACGTCGTCCGAACTCCAGCGCGAGCCGCAGGCAGAACTCACGCCCGTGATGCTGCGCCGGGCGCAGCTCTCGATCGTCCGTCGTGGCTATAAGCCCGAGGAGGTCGATGCGCTGCTCCAGGCAGCGGCCGCGGCGCTTGAGCGCTCCCTCGCAGAGGCTTCCGGCCTCCGAGAGGCCCTGCGCGACGCCGAGGCCGCGCCGTCGGCCCCCGTCGCCACGGCGACCGCCGAGGCTCCGCCGGCCAACACCGAGGAGCTGCAGCTCGTCGAGAGCGAGCGCCGCCGGCTCGACGAAGAGCTCTCGCTGGTCAAGGAGCAGCTCCAGAGCCGGGACCAGGAGCTCCAGCGCCGGTCGGCCGACCTCACCCGCCTCCAGGACGAGCTGAACCGCACCCGCTCCGCCAGCGACGCCCAGCGCGCCGACGCCGAGCAGCGTCTCGAGTCGCTCCGCGCCGAGCTGCTGAAGGCGCGGTCCGAGCGCGACCAGGTCGCCCAGACCATCACCGCCCCCGCGGGTCGCGAGCAGCTGATGGAGCAGGTCGGGGACGTCGTGGGCAAGCTGCTCCGCGACGCCGAGGCCACCGCCGCCCAGCTGCGTGAAGAGGCCGAGGCCGAGGCGCACCAGCTCACCATCCAGAGCCGCGCGGAGGCCGAGCGCGTCCGCCGCGAGGCCGACCAGCAGGCGCTGCTCATCCGGCGCGAGGCGCAGGAGAACGCCGACGCGGTGGCCGCCGAGGCCCGCCGTGACGCCGACGCGCTGCGCCGCGAGGCCGAGACCGCCTCCCAGATCCTCCGCGACCAGGCCGCCCGCGACGCGTCGATCACGCGCCGCGCCGCCGAGAAGACCCGCGACGACCTGGTCCGCACCGCCGAGACCCACGCCCGCGAGATCCGCGAGACGGCCGAGCGCGAGGCCCGCCGGATCGAGCTGGAGGCCGAGGCGCTCGCCGAGGGCAAGGTCCGCGCCGCCGAGGCCCAGGCCGAGCAGGCCCAGCACGACGCCGAGACCCGCGCCCGCGAGATCGAGGACGAGCTGTCGGTCGTCCGCGACCGCGAGCAGCGCCTCATCGAGCAGATGCGCGAGGCCCGC
>LNFL01000148.1 GCA_001464275.1 Actinobacteria bacterium Ga0077560
GGATCCGGTCCAGCAGCTCACGCACCCGGGTGCCCTCCGGGGGCTCCTGGGCGAGCGGGCCGACATCCTGGATGAGCAGCTCGGTACGGGTCTCGCGCGCCGCCGCCACGCTCACCGGGTCGCGGGCGTCGAGGGCGTGCTGGTCGCGCAGCTCCTGCAGCACGGGCTCCAGCTCGGGGTCGACGTGCGCCACCGCCACCACGCTGCGCCGCCCGTCGGCCGTCGCGATCTCCACCGACGCGTAGTCGCCCAGGTCGGGCACCAGCGACCGCGCCAGCGCCCGCGCCCGCTCCTCCAGGGTGTCCGCGGCGTCCATCGCCGCCCCCGCGCGGGCCAGCAGCGCATCGCGACGCCGGCCCCGGTCGCGTTCGGTGATGTCGATGCCGGACGGGACCAGGTTCAGCACGCGGCCGGCGTCGTCCATCAGCGGCACCAGCTGGAAGTCGATGGTGATGCGGACGTCCTCCGACAGCCGCACCACCACGTCGTAGCGGGACGGCGCCCCGCCGGCCGCCTCGGCGATGGCCTCCCGCAGACGCGCCTGCACCTCCGGGCTCCAGGACCACCAGTAGGCGTCCCAGAACGGGCGTCCCACCACGTCCGCGGCGTCCAGGTTCGCCGCCGAGAGCGCGGTCTGGTTGGCCTCGATCACCGTCCCGTCGGTGTCCAGCAGGCCCACGAACACGAACAGGCCGTCCATGAGGCGTCGCACGCGCGTGGCGCTCTCGCGCAGCACGTCCTGGGAGCGCCGCTCGTCGGTGACGTCCCGGATGAGGCCGAGGATGCCGGCCACGCCGCCCCGCCCGTCGGGCACCGGGTGGCCCTGGGTCCAGGTCCACCGCACGCTGCCGTCCGGCTGGGGCACGCGGTAGGAGAGCTCGTAGGGGGTGTGGTGCTCCAGGGCGTCGCGGACGGCGTCGCGCACCAGCGCCCGGTCGTCGGGGTGCACCAGGTCCATCGCCCCCTCCAGCGACGGCGGCCGCGCCCCGGGGGGCAGGCCGAACACGGGCCCCACCTCATCCGACCACACCACCTCCCCCGTGCCGGCGTCGTACTGCCAGAAGCCGGTGCGGGTGGCCGCCAGCGCCATCTGCAGACGGGCGTGCTGCCGCTCGGCCTCCGCGCGGGCCTGGGCCTCGTCCTGGTGCAGCCGGGCCCGGTGCAGCGCCTGCGAGAGCTGCTCGGCGAGGGTCTCCAGGAAATGGCGGTCGGCCGCCTCGATCCGCACCGGGGTGTCGAAGCCCAGCACCAGGGCGCCTTTGGTGCGCTCCACCCCCACCACCGGCAGCGCCGCCAGGTGCGGCGACCACTCCGCCACGCCGGACGCGGTCACCGCCAGGGCCGCCGCCATGACCGCGTCGTCGCCCGCATCGCCGAACACCAGGGGTGGCCCCCCGGCATCCATGAGCACCAGGGTGGTCCGGTCCGCCCCCAGGATCCCGTCGATCTCCCGCACGAACCGCTCCGCCACGTCCACCCGGCGCAACGCGTCGAAGAGCGCGCGCGAGAGCCGCTGCAGTTGCAGCAGCCGCGCATCGGGGCGGGCCTCACGGGGGTCACCCATCGGCCGCAGTATGCCAGCGCGGTCTCGCGACCCGCCGCTCAGGCCCCGGAGGCCGTCCAAGGTCCGAGACCAGCCGCCAGAAGCAGGTCCGCCACCAGCGGCACCGGGAGCCCCACCACCGCGCTGTGGTCACCCTCCACGCCCGTGACCAGCGCAGCGCCCGCGCCCTGCACGGCGTACCCGCCGGCGCGGTCCCGCCACTCGCCCGTGGCGATGTACCAGTTCAGGACGTCCTCGTCCGCCGCCCGCATGTGCACGCGGGTGGATGCGACCTCCGTACGCTCCCCCGCCTCGGTGACCAGCACCACGGCGGTCAGCACCTCATGGGCGCGCCCCGCCAGGCCCCGCAGCATGCGGCGCGCGGCCTCGGCGTCCTCGGGCTTGCCGAGCGACATGCCGTCCAGGACGACCTCGGTGTCGGCGCCCAGCACGGCGCCGCCGGGCGGGATGCCGGCACGGGAGACCACGTCGCGCGCCTTGCCCTGCGCGTTGGCGACCACCCGGTCCCGGGGCGACCGCCCCGGTCCGTGCTCCTCGAAGCCGGAGGCCACCACCCGGAACTCGACGCCCAGTTGCCGCAGCAGCGCACGCCGCTGCGGCGACCGGGACGCGAGGACGATCAGGGGGTGCCTACAGCTCGGGGAAGTGCAGCCCCAGCTCGCGCGCGGCGGAGTCCACCCCGTCGGAGCCGTGGATGATGTTCTGGCCCACCTCGAGCGCGTAGTCGCCCCGGATGGTGCCGGGCGCCGCGTCCAGCGGGTTGGTGGTGCCCATCATCGTCCGCAGGGCGGCGATGCTGCCCGCGGGGCCCTCGACGGCCAGCATGACCACCGGGCCGGAGGTGATGAAGTCGACCAGCTCGCCGAAGAACGGCTTCTCGCGGTGCTCGCCGTAGTGCTCCTCGGCGGCCGCGCGGGCCATCACGGCCTTCTTGAGTCCGACGATCGTGAAGCCACGGCGCTCGATGCGACCGATGATCTCCCCCGTCAGTCCTGCAGCCACGCCGTCGGGCTTGACCATCACGAACGAGCGCTCACTACTCAACCGATGCCTCCGGGTCTGGGGAAACGCTCCGGCGGATGCGCCGGATCATCTGGCGGCCGGTGTCGCCCGGGTCGGGGCGCTCCTGGCCGCGGGGGTGGTGCGGGTCCTGCGGGGCCGACGAGCGCTCGCTGGAGCGGCTGACGTTGCGCAGGCGGAACTCGAGCTCCGTGAGGCGGATGTCGAGGTCGCGGAGCTCCTCGCGCGTCGCCACCCCGGCCTGGCGGAGCATGTTCAGCGTCGCCGGGTCGTTGGCCTGGACGCCCTCGCGCCCGAGCATCCTCCCGACGATGCGCTGCCCCTCGTGGTCGCCGATGTCGCCCAGCCGCCGCTCGAGGGCGATGAGCTCCAGCTCACGCTCCCGGGACTCCAGCATGGACTCCGGCGGGCGGATGACCAGGTAGATGAGGGTTCCCAGGTACGGCAGGAACACCGACAGGGCCACGGCGCCCGCCACCAGCGCGGGGTTCTCCGTGCGCCGGCGCGCGTCCTGGTAGGTCCACCAGATGAGGGCCAGCCACAGCAGGACCACGAAGGCCTTGATGCCGAAGCTGATGAAGCCCCATAGGCTCGAGTCGAAGAAGCTGGAAACCGAGTCGAACGGGTCGCTCGAACCGGTCGCTTGTGCCGCAAACGCGGGCATGGAACCTCCGGTCCCGGGACGGTGCTGCACCATAGCAGCAGGGTCTGCCGCCCCCGATGCCCTGCCGGCGCGCCCGATCGTTTCCGCAACGCGGGTTTCGCGGGCTACATCAGCCCGGCCCGCAGCTCGGCCAGCAGGTAGAGCGACCCGCACACCAGCACCACGCCGCCCGGACCGGCCAGCCCGCGGGCGCGCTCCAGCGCGGCCGCGGGGTGGGCCGCGATCTCGGCCGGCGCGCCGGCGGCGCGGGCGGCCGCCGCCACCGCCGCCGGGTCGGCGGCACGCCGGTGCGCCGATCGCGTGGCGATCACGGCCTCGCACGCCGGGGCCAGGACCGCCAGCATCGCGTGGGCGTCCTTGTCGGCCAGCACCGAGACCACCGCGACGGGACGCGTCCCGCCCAGCGCCTCCGGCAGGGCGGCCACCAGGGCGGCCATCCCCGCGGGGTTGTGCGCGCCGTCGAGCACCACCGCGGGGGTCCCCGGGAACACCTCCAGCCGGCCCGGCACGCGGACCTCGCGCAGCGCGCCGCGCACGCGGTCCGCCTCCAGGGTGCCGCCGGTGAACCGGTGCGCCGCGGCCACCGCCACGGCGGCGTTGTCGCGCTGGAACGCGCCGCGCGCGCCCACCTGGACGCCCTCGAACACGCGGTCGCCGCAGTGCAGGGCGTCGCCGGTGAAGCCGAAGTCCCGGTCCAGCCGCCACCCGTCCAGCCGCCGGGCGGCCATGACCGCCTCCACCTCGGCGGCGCCGTCGCCCAGGCGGCCCACCACGAGCCGGTCCGAGCCGTCCGGGGCCACCGCGAGCTTCTCGCCCGCGATCGCGGTGATGGTGTCGCCCAGCAGCTCGGTGTGCTCCAGCGAGATGTTGGTGAGCACCGTCACCCGGCCGCCGTCCAGGACGTTGGTGGCGTCCCACCGGCCGCCGAGGCCCGCCTCGATCACCGCCGCGTCCACGCCGTCCTCGGCGAGGGCCAGGAAGGCCGCGGCGGTGAGCACCTCGAACTGGGTGACGCCGTCGTCGGGCGCCAGCGCCAGCCCGCCCACCGCGTCGCGCACCGCGCCGACGGCGGCGGCGAACGCCTCCGGGGCGAGCGCCCGTCCGCCCAGCAGGGTGCGGTCGGTCCAGCCCATCACGTGGGGCGACACGTACGCGCCGCAGCGCAGCCCGTGCGCCTGCAGTACCGCGGCGGCCATGCAGGTGGTGGAGGTCTTGCCGTTGGTGCCCACCACGTGGATGCACGGGTAGGCGCGATGCGGGTCGCCCAGCGCCTCCAGGGCCCGGTGCATCCGCTCCAGGCCGAACCGCATGCCGAGGATGTCGAGCCCCTCGACGTACGCGACGGCCTCCTCGGGGGTCATGCGGAGTCCAGCGCCTCCAGGCGGGCGCGCAGCTCGGCGGCCTCCGCGGCGAAGCGCTCGGCCTTCTGGCGCTCGGCGTCCACCAGGTGCGGCGGGGCCTTCGCGGTGAACCGCTCGTTGGCGAGCATCCCCTCGGCGCGGGCGCGCTCGCCCTCGATCCGCTCCAGCTCGCGGGTGAGGCGCTCGCGCTCGGCGGCGACGTCCACCGTGCCCTCGGCGCGGGCCACGCGCAGCCGGCCCGCCTCGGTGCTCACGGCCAGCGCGTCGGCCGGCAGGTCGTCCACCACCTCGACCCCGGCCAGCGTGCGGAACGCGTCCACCAGCGGCCCCACCGCGCCGCCCTCGATCGCGGCGCTGAGCGTCTCCCGGGGGCCGATGCCCAGGTCGTTGCGCAGGGCCCGGACGGCGGTGACGGCCTTCTGCAGCGCCACGACGGCGGCCTCGGCCTCCGCGTCGGCCTGCGCCGAGGCCCGCGCGGGGGCGTGGCTGATCATGAGCCCGGACGAACCCGGCATCTGTTCCCAGCACGCCTCGGTCACGAACGGCATCACCGGGTGCACCAGCGCCAGGACCTGCTCCAGCAGGTCGCCGGCGATCTCCGGCGTGGCCTCGTCGCGCTTGAGCAGCTCCAGGTACCAGTCGCAGAAGTCGTCGAAGACCAGCTCGTACAGCAGCTTGGCCAGCGGGCTGAACTGGAAGCCGTCGACCAGCCGCTGGGCCTCCTCGACCGCCGCCGACACACGGGCCGCCATCCAGCGGTCGCCCAGCGTCGCCGGCACCGGGGCCTCGGCGTGCCCGGCGCGTCCGCCGCGGCTCACCACCAGCCGGGTGGCGTTCCAGAGCTTGGTGACCAGCTGGCGGCCCTGTCGGATGGCGTCCACCGAGAACCGCACGTCCTGCTGGCTGCTCATGAGCAGCAGCCCGAAGCGCAGGGCGTCCGCGCCGTGCTCGCCGATGAGCTCCAGCGGGTCGATGCCCGTGCCGAGGCTCTTGCTCATGCGGCGGCCGTCGGGCGCCTGGATCACCGAGTGGATGTAGACGTCGGTGAACGGCACCTCGTCGCGGTACTCCAGCCCCATCATCACCATGCGGGCGACCCACAGGAAGATGATGTCCCGGGCGGTCGAGAGGACGTTGGTGGGGTAGAACGCGCCGAGCTCCGGGGTCTCCTCCGGCCACCCCAGCGTGGCGAACGGCCACAGGCCCGAGCTGAACCACGTGTCCAGCACGTCCGGGTCGCGGGTCCAGCCGTCGCCCTCGGGGGCGGTCTCGCCGACGTACACCTCGTCGCCGCGGTACCAGACCGGCAGCTGGTGGCCCCACCACAGCTGGCGCGACAGGCACCAGGGGCGGATCTCCTCCATCCAGCGCAGGTACACGTCGCCCCACCGGGCGGGCGTGAACCGCACGCGGCCGTCGCGCACGGCGGCGATGGCCGGGTCGGCCAGGGCCTTCATGTCGCAGAACCACTGCAGCGAGATGAGCGGCTCCACACGGGCGCCGGAGCGGTGCGAGTACGGCACCACGTGCGTGTACGGCTCCACCCCGCGCAGCAGGCCCTGCGCGTCCAGGTCGGCCATGATCCGCTCGGAGCACGCCTTGGGATCCAGGCCCGCGTAGCGCTCGCCGGCGGCGGCCGTCATGCGGCCGTCCTCGCCGATCACGCTGATGGCGTCCAGGCCGTGGCGCTTGCCGATCTCGAAGTCGTTCGGGTCGTGCGCCGGGGTGATCTTCAGGCACCCGGTGCCGAAGTCGGTCTTCACGTAGTCGTCGGCGATGATCGGCAGCTCGCGGCCGACCAGCGGCAGCGTCACGGTCTTGCCGATGAGGTGCGTGTAGCGCTCGTCGTCCGGGTTCACCGCGACCGCGGTGTCGCCCAGCATCGTCTCGGGGCGCACGGTGGCGACCACCACCTCGCCGGACCCGTCGCTGAGCGGGTAGGCGATCTGCACGAGGCTGTCGGTGACCTCCCGGTCCTCGACCTCCAGGTCCGAGATGGCCGAGCCCAGGCCCGGGTCCCAGTTGACCATGTAGTGGTCGCGGTAGACGTGGCCCTTCTCGTACAGGTCCACGAACACCCGCAGGACGGCCTTCGCGTACGCGTCGTCCATGGTGAAGCGCTCACGCGAGTAGTCGAGCGTGGCGCCCAGGCGGCGCAGCTGGCCGATGATGGTGCCGCCGTACTCGGCGCGCCACTCCCAGACCCGCTCGATGAACTTCTCGCGGCCCAACTCGCGGCGGTCGACGCCCTCACGGGCGAGCGCCTTCTCGACCTGCGCCTGCGTGGCGATGCCGGCGTGGTCGGTGCCGCAGATCCACATGGTCTCGAACCCGGCCATGCGGTGCCGCCGGATGAGGGCGTCCTGAATCGTGTTGTTCAGGGCGTGGCCCATGTGCAGCGCCCCCGTGACGTTCGGGGGCGGGATGGCGATCGTGTAGGGCGGCTTGCCGGAGGTGGGGTCCGCGCGCAGCACGCCGGACGCCTCCCAGGCATCGACCCAGCGCTGCTCGTCGGCGACCGGGTCGTAGCGGACGGGTTGCTGCTCGCTCACCCGCCGGCCTCTGCGCGCCGCTCGCGGCCAGGGGCCTCGGTGACGAGCGTCGGCGGAAGGCCCTTCTCGATGGTCTCCTTGGTGACCACGCACTTCACCACGTCGTCGCGGGACGGCAGCTCGAACATCACGTCCAGCAGCGCGCCCTCGACGATGGACCGCAGGCCGCGGGCGCCCGTCTCGCGCTCCAGGGCCTTGTCGGCGATGGCGGCCAGCGAGTCGTCGCTGAACACCAGGTCGACGCGATCGAAGCTGAAGAAGCGCTTGAACTGCTTGGACAGCGCGTTCTTGGGCTCGTTGAGGATCTTCACCAGGTCGGCGCGCGTGAGCTGATGCACCGCGCTGATGACCGGCAGGCGCCCGATGAACTCGGGGATGAGCCCGTAGTTCATGAGGTCCTCGGGGAGCACCTGGCTGAACAGGTCGTGCGGGTCGTGCTCGTTCTTGGAGCGCACGTCGGCGGCGAAGCCGACACCCTTGCGGCCGATGCGCCGCTCGATGACCTGCTCCAGGTTCGCGAACGCGCCACCGCAGATGAACAGCACGTTCGTGGTGTCGATCGTGAGGAACTCCTGGTGCGGGTGCTTGCGCCCGCCCTGCGGCGGCACCGAGGCCACCGTGCCCTCCAGGATCTTCAGCAGCGCCTGCTGCACGCCCTCGCCCGACACGTCCCGCGTGATCGACGGGTTGTCGGCCTTGCGGGCGATCTTGTCGACCTCGTCGATGTAGATGATCCCGGTCTCGGCCTTCTTCACGTCGAAGTCGGCGGCCTGGATCA
>LNFL01000149.1 GCA_001464275.1 Actinobacteria bacterium Ga0077560
CTTGAGGCGGCCGGCGCTGGGACGGAAGTCCAGGGCCGGGTCCTCGGCGTTCACCCGCACCTCGATGGACGCGCCGCGCGCGGGCGCCACACCGGTCATGGACAGCACCTGGCCCTGCGCCACCCGCAGCTGCTCGGCCACCAGGTCGAGCCCGGAGACCAGCTCGGTGACCGGGTGCTCCACCTGCAGACGCGCGTTGAGCTCCAGGAAGTAGAAGTTCGCCTGGGCGTCCACGAGGAACTCCAGGGTGCCGGCGCTCCGGTAGCCCCACGCCCGTGCCGCGGCGATGCACGCCTCGTGCATGGCGTTGCGGGTGGCGTCGGGCAGGTTCGGCGCGGGGGCCTCCTCCACCAGCTTCTGGTGGCGCCGCTGGATGCTGCACTCGCGGTCCCCGGCCACCAGCACGCCGCCCAGGCCGTCGGCCAGGATCTGCACCTCGATGTGGCGCGCGCCCTCCAGCAGCTTCTCCACGTAGAGGCCACCGTCGCCGAACGCGGCGATCGCCTCACGCTGGGCCACGTCGAACGCCCCCGGCAGCTCCTCCGGGTTCTCGACGCGCCGCATGCCACGCCCACCACCACCGGCGGCGGCCTTCAGCAGGATCGGGAACCCGGCCCGCGCGGCGGCCGCCTGGGCCTCCGCGAAGTCCGACACGGCCCCGTCGGACCCCTCCAGCACCGGCAGCCCCGCCTCACGGGCGGCGCGCTTGGCCTGGACCTTGTCCCCCATGCGCTCCATCACGTCGGGGCTGGGCCCCACGAACACGATGTTCGCGTCGGCACACGCCCGGGCGAACGTGGCGTTCTCGCTCAGGAACCCGTACCCGGGATGCACGTGCGTGCACCCGGTGATCTCCCCCGCGCCGATCACGTTCTCCATGCGCAGGTAGCTCTCACCCGGCGGCGGCGGGCCGATGCACACGGCCTCGTCGGCCATGCGCACGGCGAGCGACTCCGAGTCGGCGGTCGAGTAGACCGCCACGGTGGGGATGCCCATCTCCTTGGCGGTCCTGATGACCCGCACGGCGATCTCGCCGCGGTTGGCGACCAGCAGCTTCACGAGATCACACCGGCTCGATGAGGAAGAGGGCCTCGCCGAACTCGACGCCGTGACCGTTCTCCACCGGGATGCCGCGGACCACGCCCGCCACGTCCGCGGTGATCTCGTTGAACAGCTTCATGGCCTCGATGAGGCACAGCACCTGACCGGCCTCCACCCGCTGCCCCTCCTTCACGAAGGGGTCCGCCTCCGGAGAGGGCGCGCGGTAGAAGGTGCCGACCATCGGGCTGGTCACCCGGTGCAGGCCGTCGTCGACGTCGGCGGCCCCGCCGCCGGCGCCACCC
>LNFL01000150.1 GCA_001464275.1 Actinobacteria bacterium Ga0077560
GGCGGGTACACTCGCGCCCCACCGCAGGGCGAACAAGGGGCAGCTATGGGGGCGTTCGAGGACGAGGTCCGCCAGACGCGGACGTGGATGGACGACGACCGGTTCAAGGAGATCACCCGTCTCCACACCGCGCGTCAGGTGGTCGAGCAGCGCGGCGTGGTCGAGACCGACTACACCGTGGCGCGCAACGCCGCCCGCGACTTCTACGCGCGTCTGCGCGAGCTGTTCGCGCAGAAGAAGTCGATCACCAGCTTCGGGCCGTACTCGCCCGGCCAGGCCGTGCAGATGAAGCGCGCCGGCATCGAGGGCATCTACCTCGGCGGCTGGGCGACCTCCGCGAAGGGCTCCTCGCACGAGGACCCGGGACCGGACCTCGCCAGCTACCCGCTGAGCGCGGTGCCGGACGAGGCCGCCGGCCTGGCCGACAAGAACCAGCGCTACCTGCGGTCCCGCATGACCGAGGCCGAGCGCGCCGCCACCCCTGAGTTCGACTTCCGTCCGTTCCTCATCTGTGACGCGGACACGGGTCACGGTGGTGACGCCCACGTCCGCAACCTGATCCGGCGGTTCGTCGAGGTCGGTGTCCCCGGGTACCACATCGAGGACCAGCGGCCCGGCGCCAAGAAGTGTGGTCACCAGGGCGGCAAGGTCCTCGTCCCCAGCGACGAGCAGATCAAGCGCCTCAACGCCGCCCGTCTGCAGCTGGACGTCATGCGCGTGGGCGGCATCATCGTGGCCCGCACCGACGCGGAGGCCGCGAACCTCCTCGACGGCTGCAGCGACGAGCGTGACCAGCCCTTCATCCTGGGCGTCACGAACTTCGACGTGCCCGCCTACCGGGCCGGCTTCATCGCCGCGCTGCGCCAGCTGAACGCGGCCGGCGTCACCGACGCGGTGGCCCACAAGCTGTACGACCTGGCCGACGAGGAGTACGCCGAGGCGGACGCCTGGCTCGAGCGGAGCGGCGTGTCCGCGACGATCGCCCAGGTCGCCAAGGACTACATCGCCAGCGGCAGCGACGCCTCCGAGGCGCCGATCGACGCCGTGGCGAACGCGTTCCTGGCCGCCTGGGAGGGCGAGGCCGGCGTGAAGACGCTGGGCGAGGCCGTCGCCGAGGTCATGGCATTCCGCGCCGAGGAGGGCGTGGACCTGCCGATGAGCATCGACGAGTGGCTCGCCTACGCGAAGACCGCCTCCTGGTACGCGCAGCGCAAGAAGGCCGTGGACATGGGCCTGGAGGTCACCTGGGACGCCGACCGGGCGAAGAGCCCCGAGGGCTACTTCCAGGTGCGCGGCGGGATCCCGTACGCGGTGGCGAAGTCGCTCGCCGCGGCGCCGTTCTGCGACATCCTCTGGATGGAGACCAAGACGGCCGACCTGCACGAGGCCAAGGAGTTCGCGGACGCCATCCACGCGGTGTACCCGGACAAGATGCTCGCCTACAACCTGTCGCCGTCCTTCAACTGGGACACGACCGGCATGAGCGACGAGGAGATGCGGCGCTTCCCCGAGGAGATCGGGAAGCTCGGCTTCGTCTTCAACTTCATGACGTACGGCGGTCACCAGATCGACGGCCTGGCGGCGGAGGAGTTCACCACCGCCCTGCGCGAGGACGGCATGCTGGCCCTGGCCCGGCTGCAGCGCAAGCTGCGCCTGCTGGAGTCGCCGTACCGCACCCCGCAGACCCTGGTCGGCGGCCCCCGGGCCGACGCCGCCCTCGCGGCCGTGTCGGGCCAGACGGCCACCACGAAGGCCATGGGCGCCGGATCGACCCAGGTGCAGCACCTCATCCAGACCGAGGTGCCCACCAAGCTGCTCGCCGGCTGGCTGGCCGACTGGGGCGCCCACCACGGCGTCGCCGGCCCGCTCAAGGTGCAGCTGCGGCCGCACGTCGCCGGCTCGGACCTGCTCGAGCTCGCGATCCTCAACGGCGAGGGTGGCAAGGTCGCGAACATCGTGTTCGCGAACCTGCACGACCGCCAGAACCGGTCGATCCTCTCGGTGCGCGACCAGAACACCGACCCGGCCCTGCGCCGGAAGCGCCTCATGACGCTGATGCACATCTTCCTCGTGCACCGGTACAAGGCGTCGGCGATCCACTACATCAGCCCCACCGAGGACAACACGCGCCAGTCCCAGAGCATGCAGAAGCTGGGCCTGTTCGCGAACGTCACGGACGAGGTCGGCGACATCATCGTCGCGGACGTCGACGCCACCTCGGTGGCGAGCCTCGTCGACCCCTCCGGGTCGGCGATCGCGCAGCTCATCCAGAAGAGCTGATCCGCGTCGCGCCGGCCGTCACCCTCCGGGGTGGCGGCCGGCCGCGCGACGCCGCCGTCCACCGCTCCCCGGGATGTCCACGGGTGGAGCGGCCGACGCCACCCGGGCCACCGCGGGAACGGCCCATCCGGACGGGGCCCACCATCCGAGCGAGGGGTTCCGACCCCACCGCCGCGCACGCAGACTCGTGCGATGAAAATGCGGAAATCGCAGGTAACGTGAGCGCATGGACCGGCGCGGTCGTGGTGGCCGCCGGAGCCGGCCTGGTGGCGGTGGGATCCGGTCTGGTGAGCACGCCGCCCGATCCTCCGGCGGGCGCGGCGGCGTACCGGCTGGATCACGCGTGCCGCGTGGTGACCACGCCCGGGGGGTTCCGCGTGGTGGAGGTGACCGGCACGGCCACCACGTGGGTCCACCGCATGCCCCACTCACCGCCCCTCGCCGCCTCCCCGCACCGCATCCGGCAGCGCCTGGAGGTGCGGGTGGAGCGCCGGGTGGTGGGCGGCTGGCGGGGCCCGCGGCACCGGACGACGTCTGCCGAGACGGGCGCCCGCACCGCGAACACGGCGACGGCCGCGGTGACCGAGCGCGTGGGGCCCACCATCGGGGAGGGCGCGACGTGGCGGGTGCGGGCCCGGGTCCGGGTGCTGAGCGTGCGGGACGGGCTGCCCGACCACGCCCACTGGCGGTACGAGGTGGTGGGCGCGCCCTTCAGCTGCGCCGGAGAGGTGGACCGGGTGCTGTTCGCCCCCACCGGCTGAGCGCCGCCGGGGTCCGCGGCATCACCCCGCCGCGGCCGCCAGCAGGTCCGCGGTCGCCCGGTCGGCCGGGTAGAAGGCCTCGATCGACAGCTCCGACAACGTGACGTCGGTGGGGTTCCCGAAGACGGTCTGGGTTGCGAAGAACGAGAGCGTTCCCGCGGGATGGCGCAGGCTCAACGGCAGGATCATCTCGCTCGCCGGACGCGCCGGGGGCGGCCCGGCACGCAGCGCGTCGCGCACGCCCGGGTAGCCCGCCAGCTCCTCGCGCAGCGCGGCCAGGTCGGGATCGGCGGTCACGCCGATCGCCCGGTCGAGCCGGTCGACGATGTGCCACGCCCACTCGCCGAGGTTCTCGATCGCCGGGGCCATGCCATCGGGGTGCAGCGTCACGCGCAGGCCGTTCACCGGGGGCTCCAGCAGGTGCGCCGCCACGCCCGACAGCAGCGTCTGGACCGCCCCGTTCATGAGCACCAGGTTCCAGCAGCGGTCCACCACCAGGGCGGGGTACGGCTCGTGTGCGGTCAGGAACCGTTGCAGGGCGTCACGCACCGGCGCCATCTCCTCGCCCTCCAGCGGCCGCGCGCCGTACACGGGGGCGTACCCGGCGGCCAGCAGCAGGCGGTTCCGCTCACGAAGCGGCACGTCCAGGCGATCGGCGAGGTGGATGATCATCTCGCGGCTGGGCCGGCTGCGGCCGGTCTCGATGAACGACAGGTGCCGGGTGGACACCGCGGCGCCCGAGGCCAGGGCCATCTGGCTCAGGTTGCGGCGCTCGCGCCATTCGCGCAGCAGGCCGCCCGCTCCGGAGGCGGGGATCGTCGACATGGCACGACCGTACCGGCCCCGGGGACGCGGGACCATTACCTCACGGGTCATTGCCGCACCGCACGGCGGGGCCCACGCTGAGGTGGCACATCGCCGATCGGGAGGCCCACATGACCGCCACCAGCACCGCCCGCACACCCGCCACCGCCGCGGACGCCGCACCGCGCAGGGCGCGCCTGCTGACCATCGACGCCGTGGTGTCCACCCCCGCCGGCGTGGCCCTCGCGGCGGGCGCCCCGTGGCTCGACGGTTGGCTCAGCGCCCCGCTGGGGCTGCTGGTGGCCCTCGGCCTGTCGTTCCTGGTCTACGCGGCGGTGCTCACCCTGCTGGCCCGCAGGGGCGCGCCGCGGACGGCGGTGCTGGTGGTCGCGGCCGGCAACGTGTCGTGGGCCGTCCTGACGGCCGCCGTGCTCGCCACCGACGCGCTCACGCTCACCGCGGCCGGAACCGCGGTGGCGGTGCTCCAGGGCGCGTTCGTCGCCGTGATCGGCGCGCTGCAGTACCGCGCGGCGCAGTGATGGTGGCCGTGGGGGCGGGCGATCGCCCGCCCCCACGACGCGCCCCTCAGCCCTCCGGCTGCACGGCCGGCTCGGGCACGTGCAGGCCCACGTCCGGCCGCCGCTCCTCGCGCGGCGGATAGCACGGTTCCACGCGAAGGATGCGGGCGGCCCACGCCGGCATCCACCAGTTCCAGCGGCCCATCAGGTTCACGAACGCCGGCAGCAACATGCCGCGCACCACGATGGCGTCAAGGATGATCCCCACCGCCAGGCCGGTGGCGAACACCTTCACCTCGGTCTCGGGTCCCGACGCCAGCGCGGCGAACGCCCCGAACAGGATGAGCGACCCCGCGGTGACCAGCCGCCCGGTGCGGGCGATGCCCAGGATGACCGCCCGGTCCGTGGACGGCACCCGGTCGTACTCCTCCCGCATGCGGCTGAGGATGAACACCTCGTAGTCCATCGAGAGCCCGTAGAGGAACGCGAACACCATCAACGGGATCCACACCGACAGCGCCCCGTTGGGCTCGATGTCGAAGATCGCGCCGGAGCCGTGCCCCTCCTGCCAGAAGAACACCAGGAAGCCCCACACCGCCCCGATGGACAGCAAGTTGAACAGCACCGCCTTGAGCGGCAGCAGCAGCGAGCGGAACACCCGCGCCAGCAGGATGAACGTGACCACCAGGATGGCCAGCAGCACCCACACGAAGTTGCCGTAGACCGCGTCGTTGAAGTCCGCGCTCGACGGCACGGGGCCGCCCAGGAGCACCTCCCCGGGGAGCCCCTCGAGTGCCGTCTGCGTTGACTCCACGGTGGCGAAGTCGTTCTCCTGCGGGGCGAAGACGTTGACGATCGCCAGGTCGCCCTGGCGCCAGGCCGCGTCCGTGGGAGCGATGGCGCCGCGGACGCCCTCCACACCGGCGGCCGCGGCGGCCGCGGCCTCCGGGTCGCCGCCGCGCACCACCACCTCGTAGGGGGTCAGCACCCCCGGGCCGATGCCGGACGTGGTGAGGTCGTTCAGCGCCTGCCGCGCCGAGCCGGCCGACGACAGCGCCTCCGCCTTCGGCGTGCCGGTGTTGAAGTTCACCAGCGGCGCGGCGAGCAGCAGCAGGATGACCAGCGCGGCGGCGCCCACCACCCAGCGGTTGCGAACCACGAACCGTCCCCACGGGACCCAGCCGTTCTGATCGCTCTCGGTGCGCCGCGAGAACCCGATGCGGTCGAGCCGCGGCCCCACCGTGTCGAGGATCACCGGCAGCAGCGTCACCGTCACCAGCGCGCTGACCAACGGGATGAGCATGCCGCCGTAGCCGATGCTGCGCAGGAACGGCACGGGCAGGACGACGAGCGCCAGCAGGCCGATCGCCACCGCGGCCCCGGACAGGATCACCGCGTTGCCGGCGTGATGCATGGACTCCACGATCGCCTCGCGGTTCTCACGTCCGGCCACGCGCTCCTCCCGCCAGCGCATGACCACCAGCAGCGAGTAGTCGATGGCGATGCCCAATCCGATCAGGGCCACCAGGAACTGCACCACCACCGACACCGAGGTGAACTCGGCGATCGGCCAGAGGGCCAGGAAGGTGGTGGGGATGGCGATCGCGGCGATGAGCAGCGGCACCAGGGCGGTGAGCGACCCGAACACGAAGGCCAGGACGAACAGCGCGAAGGACCCGCCGATGAGGACCTCGGCCAGCACCGACGGGCCGCCGCCGGATCCCTCACCGCTGGCGAGCGCGTCGATGCCCGTCACGCGCACCGGGGCGCCGGCGACGGTGAGGCCCTCCGCCGCGCCCTCCGCGGCGTCCAGCGCCTCGGCCGCGGGTTCGAAGGCGGTGGTGCCGGGCGGATACCAGATGACCCCGTAGGCGGTTCGCCGGTCCTCGGAGACGAACACCTCGTCGCCGGTGGACGCGTAGTCCGCGGCACGGCTGCCGGGAATCGCGTCGGCGATCGAGGCGAAGGCGGCGCCGAGCTCCCGGCGCACGCCGGGCGAGTCGACGGTGGTGCCCTCGGGCAGGCGTACCACGGGCACCAGGGGGCCGGCGACCGTTGGACCACCGTTGCCGAACCGCTCGACGATGGCCAGGTTGGCCTCCGTGCTCTCGCGCCCGGGCAGGCTGAACTCCTGCGAGAGCGCGTTGCTGGCGGGCTGGGTGGCCGCGAACGCGGCGATGGCGACGACCAGCCATGCCAGCGCCACGGGCAGGCGATGGCGCAACAGGAAGCGGGTGAACGTCCGCACGGGGCAATCCTCCGGGTGGGGTCTCGGTGGAGCTGAGACCGGCGGACGGCGACCGTCTCATCGGTCACCGTCCATCCGGTCATGGGGTGGGACGCAATCTCAACCCGGTGGACGGGGCCGGCCAATCGGGGATGACCCCGACACGACCCTGAGACCCGTCCCCGGGGCGGGCGGCGCTAGCGGCGCTTGAGGCGGACCACCGGGATCACCCGGTCGGTCGCCTGCTCGTACTCGGCGAAGTTGCCGTAGCGGGAGGCCATCTCGGCGTACAGGCGGTCACGCTCCGCGCGGTCCACCACGACGGCCTCGGCCGGGTACGTCTCGGTGCCGAGCTCCACGTCGATGGCCGGGTTCTTGACCAGGTTGTGGTACCAGTCCGGGTTGTCCGGCGCGCCGGCCTTGGAGGCGAAGATCACCACGTCGCCGCCGTCCTCGAGGTACATCAGCGGGTTCTCCCGCTTGGCGCCGGTCTTCGCACCCGTGGTGTGGATGATGACCATGGGGGCGCCCTCGAACTGCCCGCCCACCTTGCCGGCGTTCGCGCGGAACTCGGCCATGATGCCCTTGTTCCACTCGTTGAAGTCAATGCTCATTGGGGGCCTCCCCGTGCTGGGTGGTTGACCCCGCAAGCGTACCCGCGTCCGCATGCGATACGAACCGGGACGTGCGTCACCCGGATGTCACGCCCGGGCGGCCGGCTGAACGGGACCAATCGTCGCGGCCGGCCCGGGCGTTCCGGGGAACGGCCGGGGCGGTCCCCGGGAGGTGCGCGGCCGGCCGGCCGCCTGGGTCACCAGCACCGGCGGGGTGAACGAGACCCGGAGCCTGGGGTGCGAGCGACGGCGACGGGGCGGGAGGACCGCGAGGACGATGGCCTGCGCCACCGCGACCGCGGTGGCGAGCATGCGGTCCCCGAAGGACAGCACCAGCGCCAGCAGCGCGGCGGCCGCCAGGTGGGCGGCGAGCGCGGCGGGGGTGGCGGGCGCCACCGCATGGTGCTCCACGAGCCCGAACGCCCAGGGGGCGGCGGACATCGCGGCGTGCATCACGGCCTGCGCCACGAGCATGATCCCGAACATCGCCAGCGGCGACCGCGCGGTGAACGTGCGCGGCGGGGCCACCGACAGCAGCGGCACGAGCGCCGTGATCAGCGCGAGCCACCCCAGGGGCGCCGCCGGAAGCAGCGCGACGTGCCCGGAGCCGACGACGTGCACCGAGACGGTGGCCACCAGGGCCGCCGCCAGGATCGCCGACCTTCGGATGACGATGGCGGTCCGGGGATGCATCACGCGTCAACCTGCCGCGGCCCGGCGCCCGGTCCATCCGGCCCCACCACATCGCCATTGCGGATCAACCCGGACGAGCGGACGTGTGCATCCGTCAACTCCGGTCCCCCACCGGCCGATTCACAGTCGGAAACCCAGACGCGGGGGCGTGCTGAGCATGGGACTGGTCACGGCATCGACCGACCGGGAGACGCGGCGCAGGAAGCGCGCGGACCTCCCGAGGATCCTGATGGTGGACGACGAGCTGTCGGTCCTGGAGGGCCTGTCGGCACTGCTGGGGCGGCGGTTCCAGTGCACCATCGCGGTGGGCGGCCGTGCGGGCCTGGACGTGCTCGCCGACGACCCGGGGTTCTCGGTGATCGTGAGCGACATGAACATGCCGGGGATGACCGGGGCGGAGTTCCTGGGTCAGGCCCGCGCGACGGCCCCCGAGGCCGTGCGCCTGCTGCTGACCGGCTCCAACGACCTGGAGGACGCGGTCGCGGCGGTGAACCAGGGCCAGATCTTCCGGTTCCTCACCAAGCCCTGCCCGTCGGAGGTGCTCATCGCCGCGGTGGACGCCGCCGTGGAGCAGCACGACCTGCAGGTGACCGCGCGCAAGCGCGCCCAGGAGACCCTGAACGCCAGCATCCGCGCGCTGGCCCGCGCGATCGACGCGAAGGACCCCTCCACCAGGATGCACAGCGAGCGCGTGGCGCACCTGGCCACCCGCATCGCGGAGGCCATGGGCTGGCCCGCCGACCGCGTCGAGCAGCTCCGGGAGGCCGGGCTGGTGCACGACGTGGGCAAGATCGGCGTGCCGGACGCGGTGCTGCTGAAGCCCGGGCGCCTCACCGACGAGGAGTTCGAGATCGTCAAGCAGCACGCCGCCCTGGGCGCGGAGATCGTGAGCGAGGTGCTCTCGCCCGAGCTGGTCGCCTGGGTGCGCCACCACCACGAGCGATATGACGGCGGCGGCTACCCCGACCGCATCGCGGGGGACGACATCCCCGACGGCGCGCGCATCCTGTGCGTCGCGGACTCGGTGGACGTGATGACCAGCCGCCGGCCGTACTGCGAGCCGCGCACCTGGGAGGACGCGATGGACGAGTGCCGTCGCGTCGCCGGCACGCACTTCGATCCCCGCGTCGTCGAGGCGATCACCGCCCTCTGACGGCCATTCCGAACCACAAGGAGACCGAACCGGTGTCTGACCCCTCCGGGAAGGTGACGCTGTCGCTGGGCGACGTCGCCGCCGAGATCTACGCCTCGCTGGACCCCGCGACGACCATCGCGGCCATCACCCGCGCGGCCATCGGGGCCCTGGGAGCCGACCGCGCGACGACCTACGTCACCGACGAGGCCGGGCTGATCACCGAGGTGCACACCACCGAGGACGACCCACGGGTCCGCAGCTTCATCGACCGCTCCGTGGGGCGCCCGATGGAGGAGATGCCGGTGTGGGCGGCCCTCGGCGCGCAGCGCGACCCGGTGATGCTGGTGGAGGACGTGGCGACCACGCTGGGGCAGGAGTTCGCCGACCACATCCGGGTCACCTCGTTCGCCGGCGTGCGGCTGGAGCGGCAGGACGGCGCGGAGTTCCTGGGCGGGATCTTCTGCAGCTTCCGCGCGTCGCACGAGTTCACCGAGGACGAGCGCGGTGCGGTGCGCACCCTCGGGGCGCTGGCCTCGCTGGCGCTCTCAAACGCCCGCCTGTTCCAGCGCACGGACCGCGACATGCAGGAGGCCCGGGCGTTCGCCGAGGCCCAGCGTGCCTTCCGGCTGCTGGCCGAGAACTCCAGCGACGTCATCAGCCGCTCCGATGCCAACGGCGTGATCGGCTACATCTCGCCGGCGAGCCTGCGGGTGCTGGAGATCTCCCCCGGCGACGCGATCGGCCGGAGCCTGCCCGCCCTGCTGGGCCTGGACTCGGTCGCGGAGCTCACCACCGGCGAGACCGTGATCTCACGCCTGCCGCGCGACGACGCCGAGATGTGGGTGGAGACCTCCGCCCACCGGGTCGGCGACCCGCTCTCCGGAGATCCGGTGGAGATCCACGCGTCCACGCGGGACGTGACCTCCCGGCAGCGCGCGCGGGAGCAGCTGCGCTCGGTGGCCGCCGAGCAGGCCGCCCTGCGGCGCGTCACCTCCTGCGCCGCCGAGGGGGCGGGCGAATCGGAGACCTGGGAGGCGTTCACGCGCGAGCTGGGCACGCTGGTGGACGCCACCGGCACCTGGGTGCTGCGGGCCGACGGCGACCAGGCCGAGGTGGTGGCCGCGTGGAGCGCCGGCACCGGCGGCCCGCAGGAGGGGCAGGTCCTCCCGCCGAGGAGCTGGGGCCGATCGGCGCGGCCATCGCCAGCAGCTCGCCCGCGGACGGGCGGTTCCTCATGGACGGGTCGCCCCTGTGCGGCCCGACCGGGTGCTTCTCGGTGATGCCGGTGCTGTCCGAGGGCGTGCTGTGGGGCGTGGTCGGGATGACCGACGGCACCCGGGTGACCAACGTGCGCAACCGCGGCCACCTGCGGGCGTTCACCGAGGTCGCCGGCGCGATGCTCACCACGTTCCTCGCCCGCGCCGAGCGCGACGAGATGGAGGGCGAGCTGCGGCACTCCCAGAAGCTGGAGGCCGTGGGCCAGCTGGCGGCGGGCATCGCCCACGAGATCAACACCCCGATCCAGTTCGTGGGCGACAGCGTGGAGTTCCTGCGGGACGCCTTCGACGACATGCGCGGCCTGCTGGAGCAGTACCGGGCGCTGGCGGAGACCGCCGCCACCGGAGGGGCCGCGGAGCTCACCGAGAAGCTGGCGGAGGCCGACGACGAGGCCGACCTGGAGTACCTGCTGGAGCAGGTGCCGAAGGCCATCGAGCGGACGCTCGACGGCGCCGGGCGCGTCGCCGAGATCGTGCGGGCCATGAAGGAGTTCGCGCACCCGCGGCGCGACTCGCAGGCGCCCGCCGACCTGAACCGCGCCATCCAGAGCACCGCCACCGTCGCCCGCAACGAGCTGAAGTACGTGGCCGACGTGGCGTTCGACCTGGCCGACCTGCCGCCGGTGGTCTGCCACCTGGGCGACGTGAACCAGGTGGTGCTGAACCTGATGGTGAACGCCGCCCACGCGATCGCCGACCGCACCGCGGCCGGCGGGCCCGACCGCGGGCTCATCACCGTCTCCACCGCGCTGTCCGACGACGCGGCGTGGGTCACGATCTCCATCGCCGACACCGGCGGGGGCATCCCCGACGAGGTCCGGGAGCGGATCTTCGAGCCCTTCTTCACCACGAAGGAGGTCGGGAAGGGCACCGGGCAGGGCCTGGCGATCGCCGCTCGCGTGTGTGAGGCCCACGGCGGGTCGCTCACGTTCGACACCACCCTCGGCGAGGGGACGACCTTCCACCTCCGGCTGCCCGTGGACGGCACCGGCGAGCCCCTGGAGCTGCCGGCATGATCGGGATCCTGTTCGTCGACGACGAGCCCATGGTGCTGGAGGGGCTCGCCAACGCCCTGCGCAAGCACCGCAAGGAATGGCGGATGACCTTCGCCGTGGGTGGCGCGGAGGCGCTCGCCCGCCTGGAGGAGCAGCACTTCGACGTGGTCGTGGCCGACATGCGCATGCCCGGCATGAGCGGCGAGCAGCTGCTGGAGCGGGTGCGCGCCCGCTGGCCGGAGACGGCCCGCATCGTGCTGTCCGGCCAGACCGACGAGGACGTCGCCCGGCGCCTGGTGCACCTGGCCCACCAGTTCCTGGCCAAGCCGTCCGACGCCGAGACGATCCACCGGGTGGTCTCGCGCACCCACAACCTGCAGCTGCTGCTGCAGGACGACGCGCTGCGCCAGCTGGTGGGCCGCATGGGCCAGCTGCCGTCGCTGCCGGAGCTGTTCACGAAGGTGCGCGACCTGCTGGACGACCCGGAGCACAGCATCGGCGACCTGGGCGACCTCATCGGCCAGGACCCGGCGCTCGCCACCAAGGTCGTGCAGATCGTCAACAGCGCGTTCTTCGGGATGGCCACCAAGGTCACCAACATCGGGAAGGCCGTGAACTACCTGGGCGGCCGCACCGTGCGCGACGTGGTGCTGGGCGTGGAGGTGTTCCACAACGTCCCGGACATCGCCAAGGCCACCGGGATCGACGCGACCGAGCTCCAGCGCAACTCGCTGCGGTGCGCCGAGCTGACCGCCGCGATCGCCGGGGAGATGGACCCGGAGGCCCGCGACGACGGGTACCTGGCGGGCCTGCTGGTGAACGTGGGGCTGCTGGTGCTCGCCTCGCGGCTGCCGGAGGTGCTGGCGCCCATGGTGACCGCCGCCCGGGAGTCCGGGCGGCCGCTGCACGAGGTCGAGCGGGAGTTCCAGCGGCAGACCCACGCCGAGATCGGCGCCTACCTGCTGGGCCTCTGGGGGCTGCCGATGGCGGTCGTCGAGGCCGTCGCCGACCAGCACACGCCGGGCCGGCTCACGCCCGAGTCGTTCGGCCTGGCCGGCGCGCTCCACGTGGCGGAGGGGCTCCTGCTGGACGAGGCGCTGCTGGACCGCGCCTACCTGGCGCGCGTGGGCGTGGAGGACCGCCTCGACGCCTGGCGGGAGCACGCGCAGCGGACGATCGAGACGGTGGCCGCATGAGCCGCGACGGGCTCGTCCAGGTGCTGCTGGTCGACGACGAGCAGCACGTCCTGGACGGGCTCGTCCTGCACCTGCGCAAGCGGTTCGCCCCCACCACCATGACCTCCCCGGAGGAGGCGGTGGCGCTGCTGGAGGCCGACCCGGCGCGGTTCGGCGTGGTGGTCTCCGACATGCGGATGCCGGGGATGGACGGCGCGACCTTCCTGGCCCACGCCCACCGCGTGGCGCCCGACGCCACGCGCCTGCTGCTGACCGGCCACGCCGAGATGGACGCCGCGATCGCGGCCGTCAACGAGGGGCAGATCTTCCGGTTCATGACCAAGCCCTGCCCGGCGACCGTGCTCATCCCGGCGCTGGAGGCGGCGGTGCAGCAGCACCGCCTGGTGACCGCCCAGAAGGTGCTCTTGCGCGAGACGTTCGCCGGCAGCATCGCGGTGCTCACCAGCCTGCTGGAGCTCGCCCAGCCGCGGGCGTTCAGCAAGGCCGGCCGGGTGAGCCGCCGCGTGGGGGAGCTGGCGCGCTGGACCGGCCGCGACGCGTGGCAGGTGGAGATCGCCGCCCAGCTCTCGCAGATCGCCGCGGTGATGCTCCCGCCCGACCTGCTCGACCGGATGGAGTCCGACGAGCCGCTGCAGGCGGAGGACCAGGAGGCCATCCGCCGGCTGCCCGCCCTCACCGCCGACCTGCTGGCGCGCATTCCGCGCCTGGAGGGGGTGGTGCGCATCCTGCGGGCCGTCGGCGGCTCGGAGGCCGACACGCCGTGGGAGAGCCGCGCCCTGGCGGTGCTGCTGGAGGTGGACGCCCTGGAGCAGCGCGGCACCAAGCCCGCCGAGGCGGTGCGCATCGTGCGCGCCCGCCGTCCCCAGGACCGTGAGGTGATCGACCAGGTCGTCGCGATGCTGGACGACCACGCCAGGACCCATGCGGTGGGCGAGGTGGAGCCCGGGGCGCTGCTGGCCGGAATGGTGCTGGCGGCCGACGTGCGCGATCCCGCCGGCACGCTGTTGTTCGCCCGCGGCTTCGAGGTGACCTCCGGCCTGGTGGACCAGATCCGCGAGACCCTCGCGCGGGCGGCGGTCACCGGGAAGGTGGCGGTGGAGATCCCCGCGGCGGCCCTGCGCGCGGCGTAGCGCGCCGCCGCGGCGGTGGTGCAGAATGCCGCCATGCCCGATGTCTTCCTGACCGCCCGGATCACCGCCAAGCCCGGCCACGAGGCCGAGGTGGAGGCCGCGTTCCGCGCCCTGCTGGAGCCCACGCACGCCGAGGACGGCTGCCTGCGCTACGCCCTGCACCGCGTGGTCGACCGGCCCGGCCAGCTGCTGTTCGTCGAGCGCTGGAGCTCGCGCGAGGCCCTCGACGCGCACCTGGCGACCGACCACCTGGTGCACGTGGGACGGGTCACCGAGGGCCTGCTCGCCGAACCGGTGGAGCTCACGTTCCTGGAGCCGCTGCCCGGCGGCGACCCGGATCTCGGCGCTATCTGAGGCCCTCCCCGGCGCTGAGGTCCACCAGGCGGGCCGTGTCCGGGCCGCCCTCCAGGAACGGCGTGAGGAACCGCCCGGCGACCTTGCCCGGCGGCCACCACAGCTCCGCGGTGATGGCGCCGACGCCGGCGCTCTCGTCGCGTCCACCGGCCAGGTCGGTGCGCAGGAAGCGGTCGCCCCGCCCGGTCCACAGCACCGCCCGCAGCGTCGGCGGCGCGGGCGGCGGCGCGACGTGCGCGCCCAGCTCCACGGCGATGAGGGCGGCCACCGCGTCGGCCTGCTGGCACGCCAGCCCGGCCTGCTTGACCGGGAACGGGCCGGCGTCGCCGGCGACGTAGACCCCGGGGCTCCCCACCACCCGCCCGTCGTGGTCGGCGGCCACGAACCCCAGTTGGGTGTGGGGCAGCCCCGCCACCCGCGGGCCCCGCAGCACCGGCAGGCAGATCACCAGGTCGGCCGGCACGCGGCCGTCCGGCACCACGCGCAGCGCACCGTCCTCCCAGCCGCGGATGACCGCGCCGGTGCGGACCTCCACCCCCGCCTCGCCCAGCTCCGCCGTCACGGCCTCGGCGGCCTCGTGCCCGAACACCCCCAGGGCCTCGTCCTCGGCGGTCACCACCGTCAGCTCCACCGACTCGCGCACGCCGTTGCGCCGCAGCCACAGCGAGGACAGCAGGGCCAGCTCGTACGCGGGGACCGCCCACCCGGGGCCCGGCGGCACGGCGAAGACCACCCGCAGCCGCTCCCCGTCCATCGCCCGCGAGACGATCGTGCGCAGCAGGTCCCCCAGCGCGCCCTCGTCGCGCGGGCCGCGGAACAGCACCCCCGGAGCGTCCAGCCACCGCTCGGCCCGGGCGCCCACGGCCACCACCAGGTGGTCGTACCGCAGCTCGTCGCCGGTGGCGGTGAGCATGCAGTGTAGGTCCGGCCGGACCTCCGCCAGGGTCCCGGTCACCAGGTCGGCGCCGGCGAGGGCCGCCAGGTCGCGCAGCGGAAGACGGTCCCCCGTGACCGCCGCGAACGGGGAGCGGGTGGCCGCCGGCGCGAACGTGAACTCCGGGTCCGGCGCCACCAGGCGCACCCGGGCGCGCTCGCCCGCCATCGCGCGGACGGCCAGGGCCGCCTCCACCGCGGCGAAGCCGCCGCCGGCGATGAGCACCGTGACCGGGCCGTCGCTCACTGCTCGTAGCCCTCCACCACGTCCAGCGGCCGCGCGGCGGCCTCGTCCGGGTCGAGCCCGGCCTCCGCGTAGGCGCGGCGCTGGCGCAGCAGGTCCCACGCCTGGTCCAGCGCGGTGGTCACGGCCGCCAGCCGGCGGTGCTCGTCCCCGGTGAGGCCGTCACCGCCGCCGCCGTGGTCCAGCAGGCGGTGCTCCTCGGCGACCAGCGCCTCGATGAGGTCCTGCAGCTGACGGTCGTCCATCCTCGGCGCGCCCCCGCTCACGTGTGTGCTCGTCCTCCGAGCGTAGCCGCGCCCGGCGGGATTTCCGCGGGCGGCGGCCGCCGCCCGGCGAGCGGCGGGCCGTCCACGGGACAGTGCGTCCGCGCGACCGCCGCCGGGCGGGGCCCACCCGAGATCGCGAGGGCCGAGACCACCGCGCCGCCGGCGCAGAGCAGCGCGCAGATCAGGACACCGGTGCGGAAGCCCTCCCCGAGCGCGGCGGGGTCGGCCAGATCGCCGCCACCGAGGCCGGCCGCGATCGGCAGCACGGCCACCGCCAGCAGTGACGCGATCCGGGCGACGTCGTTGTTGATCGCCGACGCCACCCCGGCGCGCGGGCCGGCCGCGGACATCACCGTGGCGGTCAGGGGCGCGACCACCAGCGACAGCCCGAGCGCGAGGACGAGCACCGCGGGCAGGACGTCGGCCGCGTACCGGGCGTCGCCGTCGATGCGCACCATGAGCCACATGCCGGCCGCGGCCAGCGCCGAACCGGCCGTCATCGGCAGGCGGGGTCCGATCCGCTGCGCGATGCGGCCCACGCGGGCGGACAGCACCAGCATCACCGCGGTGAGCGGCAGGAGCGCCATCCCCGTGCCAAGGGCCGAGTACCCGAGCACCACCTGCAGCTGGACGGGCAGCAGGAAGAGCCCGCCGCCGAGCGCCGCGTACACCAGCAGGGTCACCGCGTTCGCCGCGCTGAACCGCCGGTCGCGGAACAGCCCGAGCGGGAGCATGGGGTTCCGCACGCGGGCCTGCGTGACCAGGAACGCGGCGAGGGCCAGCGTCCCGGCCGCCAGCGACCCGAGCACCAGGCGGTCGGTCCATCCGGAACCGGTGGCGCGGGTGAGGCCCAGCACGACCCCGGCCAGCCCGGAGGCCGCGAGTGCGGCACCCGCCAGGTCCAGCCCTCCCTCCGCCGAGGCATCGCGGGTCTCCGGCACGTGCCGCACCGAGGTCCACACCACCACGATGGCGAGGGGCACGTTGATGAGGAAGATGGCCCGCCACGACACGGCGTCGATGAGCCATCCCCCGGCGAACGGCCCCAGCGCGGCCGCGGCGCCGCCCAGCCCCGACCACGCCCCGATGGCGGCGCCGCGGTCGTCGGGATGGAACACCGCCTCCAGGATCGCGAGGCTCCCGGGGGTGAGCAGCGCGGCGCCGACACCCTGGAGCGCCCGCGCGGCGATGAGCACCTCGGCCGTCGGCGCCGCGGCACACGCCACGGAGGCCACCGTGAACCACAGGACGCCGGCCACGAAGACCCTGCGGCGGCCGGCGCGGTCGCCCAGCGCGCCGCCCAGCAGCAGCAGCCCGGCGAGGGTGAGCGTGTAGGCGTTCACGGTCCACTGCAGGGCCTCGACGCCCGCGCCGAGGTCCCGGCCGATGTGCGGCAGGGCGATGTTGACCACGGTGCCGTCCAGGAACGCCATGCCGGAGCCGAGCACCGTGGCCAGCAGCACCCGCCGTCCGGCGGGGGTACCCAGGCGCACCGCTCCCGGGGGCAGCTCGGCGGCGCGGGCGGTGCGGGGGATCCGTCGCATCATCCCCGGGTACCCGCCGCCGGGGGACTGTAGCCTCGGGCCGTCCACGAACCCGCGCGGCGCACGAGCCCCGGCGGCCGGAAACCGGAGGTCCGCATGGCCCAGGAGTGCACGCACATCGAGAACGCGATCAGCTTCGTGACGCTTCCCCCGGGCCCGCTCCGGTGCGAGGAGTGCGTCAACAAGGGCATGAGCTGGGTCCACCTGCGGATGTGCACCAAGTGCGGCCACGTCGGCTGTTGCGACAGCTCACCGGGCCGGCACGCCACCAACCACTTCCGCTCCACCAACCACCCCATCATCAAGAGCGCCGAGCCGGGTGAGGAGTGGTACTGGTGCTTCGTCGACGAGGTGGCGTTCGCGATGAAGCAGGTCCAGTGACGCGGACCGCATGAGCCGCCGCCGCCTCCGCGCCGCCCCGAAGGTCCCGGAGACGCTGCTGGCGGGGTTCGCCCAGCTGCGCGAGGAGATGGGCGTGCCCGCGGCCTTCCCCGACGACGTCGTCGCCGAGGCGGAGGCCGCGGTGCGCGCGCCGGTGGACCCCGCCGGGCGCGAGGACCTGCGGGCGCTGGCGTTCGTGACCATCGACCCGCCGAGCTCCCGCGACCTCGACCAGGCGATGTGCATCGCCCCGGACGGGGACGGGTTCCTGCTGCGGTACGCCATCGCCGACGTCGGCGCGTTCGTGCGGCCGGGCGGGGCCGTGGACCGGGAGGCCTGGCGGCGGGGCACCACCATCTACTCCCCCGACGGCCGGTCGCCGCTGTACCCGCCGGCCCTCTCGGAGGGCGGGGCCAGCCTGCTGCCCGACGGCGACCGCCCGGCGGTGGTGTTCGAGATCCCCGTGGCGGCCGACGGCACGCCCGGCGGGCATCGCGTGTTCCGCGCGATGGTCCGCAGCCGCGCCAAGCTGGCCTACGGCGACGGCGCCCAGGTGCCCCACCTGGAGGCCCTCGGCACGGCCCTCGCGGCCGCCGCCGAGCGCCGCGGCGCGGTGGAGATCGACCTGCCGGGCCAGCAGGTGGTGCCGGCGGACACCCCCGAGGGGTTCGCGCTGGCCCTGGAGACCCGGCGCCCCGACGAGGACTGGAACGCCCAGGTGTCGCTGTGCGCGAACGTCGCCGGGGCCCACCTGATGCTGGCTGCCGGCACCGGCCTGTTCCGCGTGCTGGGGCCGCCCGATCCCGCGCGCGTCGCCGGGCTGCAGGCCGCGGCCGTCACCCTGGGGCTCGCGCCGCCGGACGCCGCGGACGGCCTGCGCGCCGTCGCGTGCTGCACCGGCCCCGACCAGGCCGTCCTCGAGCTGCGACGCAGCGCACGCCAGGCGGTGCCGACCGGGGCCGGGTACCGCGCGTGGCCCTCCGACGGCGACCCGCCGTTCCACTCCGCCGTGGCCGCGCCGTACGCCCACGCCACCGCGCCGCTGCGGCGCCTGGCCGACCGCTACGTGCTGGACCTGCTGGTGGAGCTCTCCGCGGGCCGGCCGGTGCCGCCGGGCACCGCCGAGACCATGGCCCGGCTGCCGGAGGTGATGGGGCGAGCCGAGGCGCTGGCCGACCGCCTCGAGAACGCCTGCATCGACCTGGTGGAGGCCACGCTGCTGCGGGCGCGTGTGGGTGAGCGGTTCGCCGCGGTGGTGTGGGGCGTCAACGAGCGCGGCGCGCGCATCCAGCTCCGGGAGCCGCCGGTGCGGGCCACCCTGCCCGGCGCGCAGGGCACGCCCCCGGGCAGCGAGCTGCAGGTGGTGCTGGCCGAGGCCGATCCGGCCCGGCGGGTGGTGGCGTTCCGCCCGGCCTGAGGCCGGGTTCAGTCCCCCAGCACGGTGGCCAGCCCCCGCACCATCGCCTCCAGCCCGAACCGGAACTCGCCGTCCGGCAGCCCCCACGTGGTCTGCGCCACGGCGGCGGTGACGAGCGGGAACTCGGCCGGGGCCAGGGCGGCGATCGCGTCGTGCGCCTCCTCCGGGCTCGCGCCGGGCGGCGCCCCGGGCAGCCGGCCCACCTCGGCCAGCACGTAGGCGAGGGTCCACAGCACCACCGCGTTCAGGGCCGCCAGCGCCTCCGCGGGCTCCAGCCCGCCCTCGGTGAGCGTCCCCAGGCAGCGTTCCACGATGAGCATGGAACCGGGCGTGGTGAGCGGGTGGGTCGCCACGATGGCCACGGCGTTGGGGTGGCGCAGCAGCAGCCCCCGGTACCCGATGGCGATGTGCTGCAGGCGGTCGGTCCACGGGCCGTCGCCGAAGGTCGCGTGGTCGACGTCCTCGCGCATGATCGCCTCGACCACGGCGTCCAGCAGGGCGGCCTTGTTGGGCACGTGGTGGTAGAGCGACATGGCCTCCACGCCCAGCGCGCCGCCCAGCCGCCGCATGGTGAGGGCGTCCAGCCCGTCCCGGTCGACGATCCGCAGCGCCTCCGCCACCACCCGCTCGCGGCTCAGCGGCTGCCGGGTCACCGGGCGTCCGCCACGGGCAGGGCCCGCTCGAACACGATGCGGTCCTGCCCCGGGCCCACGTACCGCTCCCGGAACGTCCCGGTGAAGCCCAGCGCCTCGTGGAACCGGCGCGACCCGGTGTTGCCGGGGCCGGCCAGGGCCCGCACCCGGGTGCAGCCCCGGGCGTGCATGCGCTCGCCGAAGGCCACGTAGAGCGCCCGCCCGACGCCCGTGCCCCGCAGCGCCGGGTCCACCATGTGGAAGTGGATGTAGGCCAGATCCGGCTCGGCCTCGCTGCGCAGTCCCAGCAGCACCCCCGCCATGCGATCCGGCTCGGCGGCGCGGGCGGCGAAGACGCCGGACGGCCCCAGCTGCTCGAAGAACAAGCGGTGCATCGTGAGCCCCACGGGATGGCCGAACCAGTCGTCGGCGACGGCGCGGGCGGCGGCGAAGTCGTCGCCGGTCACCGGGCGGAGCAGAAGGCCCTCCATACCGGGAGCATTGCACCCTTCCCGGCCGCGGAAGACCCGCCTCGGAATCCCCTGCTGTGGGTAGACTGGATCTTCGACGCAACCGCGACCCGGCCGCGGTCGTCGCGCCTCCATCTGCCGAGCCGGACCAACCGACCCGAGAGCAGCCCATGGCCAGCGTGTATCCCGCCGACTACCCACCGCCCTTCGCCGAGTCCGATCACGTCGAACTGCCGGTCGCCGGCGAGGACGAGCGGATCGAGGTCGGCGTGCTGATCGTGGGCGGCGGCCCGGGCGGCCTGGCCACCGCGATCCGCCTCGGCCAGCTCCTCGCGGAGGACGAGGCCCTCACCGAGCAGCTCGGCGAGGTGCCGATCGCGCTCGCCGACAAGGGCAAGGGCCCCGGGTCGCACCTGCTCTCCGGCGCCGTCATGAAGCCGGGACCCGTGAAGGCGCTGTTCCCGGACCACGACCCCAGCTCGATCCCCCACTACTGGGAGGTCGACAAGGAGGCGGTCTACTTCATGACCAAGTCCTCCAGCGTGCGCATCCCGCCGCCGCCGCAGATGCGGAACCACGGCAACTGGGTCGTGTCGGTGAGCCAGATGGCGCGCTGGATGAGCGAGCAGGCCGAGGAGTACGGCGTCTACCTGCTCCCCGAGACCGACTGCCAGAAGGTGCTGGTCGACCAAGGCCGCGTCCTGGGCGTCATCACCGGTGACAAGGGCCGCGGCAAGGAGAGCGAGGAGCTCTCCACGTTCGAGCCGGGCATGGAGCTGCACGCCAACGTCACGGTGTTCGCCGAGGGGACCCCCGGCCACCTGTCGTCGGTCGTGCGCCGGCACTTCGAGCTGGACCGCGACTCGGTGCAGACCTGGGAGCTGGGCGTGAAGGAGGTGTGGGAGGTCCCCACGCCCCTCACCAAGCTGGTGCACACCGCCGGCTGGCCGCTGCGCCTGCGCCCCAAGTACCGCGAGTACGGCGGGTCCTGGCTGTACCCGATGGGCGACGACAAGATCTCCCTCGGCTTCGTGGTGGGCCTCGACTACGCCGACGCCACCCTGTCGGTGCACGACCTGCTGCAGGACTTCAAGACGCACCCCCTCATCAAGGGCATCCTCAAGGACGGCAAGCGGATCGCCTGGGGCGCGAAGACCATCCCGGGCGGCGGGCTCTACGGCCTGCCGAGCCGCCTCCACGTGCCGGGCGCCGTGTTCGTGGGCGACTCCGCCGGCTTCGTGGACATGGCCGCGCTGAAGGGCGTCAACTACGCCATCCAGTCCGGCATGCTCGCCGCCGAGGCCATCTACGAGGCGCTGAAGGCCGGCAAGGCCACGCAGCCCGCGGGCCTGTGGGGCTACGACAAGCGCATCAAGGACAGCTCGCTGTGGAAGGACCTCTGGAAGGTCCGCAACATCCGCCCGGGCTTCCAGCGCGGCATGATCGTGGGCGGGATGATCCACGGGATGGCGACCGCGTCGATGGGCCGCTTCCCCAAGGAGGTCCGGCCGATCAGCGACGCCAAGGAACCGGTGTTCATCGGTGACCGGACGTACACCAAGCCCGACGGCCAGCTGACCTTCGACAAGCTCAGCTCGGTGTTCGCCAGCGGCAACAAGACCCGCGACGACCAGCCGAACCACATCCGCATCCAGAAGGTCGTCCCGCGGGAGCTGGCGGTCGCCTGGGAGTCGATGTGCCCGGCCAAGGTGTACGAGATCCCGGAGGACCAGCCCGCGAACCCGAAGGGCATGGTCACGGTGCACCTGAACCCGTCGAACTGCGTGCAGTGCGGCGCGATCACCGCCAAGGGCGGCCGGCTGACCCCGCCGGAGGGCGGGTCGGGCCCCGAGTACACGCTCACCTGAGCACCGCTCCCCACCCCGTGGCCCGGGGGTTGCTGGTCTGGATGCAGACCGGCAACCCCCGTCTGCGCGCCGTGATGGCGGAGGAGGCCTCGCGGGGCGACGACCTCGCGCCGGCCGGCGACGCGGCGGTGCGGGCGCACCTGCGGTTCCTGGCGGAGGCCCTGGCGGCCAACGCCGGGCCCGGCCGCGCGACGGCGCTCGAGGAGCTCAGCGCGGGGCTGTCCGGCCGGATGGACGGCGCCGGGCCGCGCCTGGAGGAGATCGAGGCGCTGCTGGCGGACGCGCATGCGTTCGAGGCCGACAAGCAGTTCGGCGCCGTCGCGGCCGACGACCCCGGCCTGGCCGGCACGATGGAGCGCCGCATCCGGGTGAACGCCTGGATGCGCTGGTTCCTCGAGCAGCTGGGTGAGGTGCTGCCCGACCGTGCGGTCGTGGACACGGCCAACACCTGGCTGTCCGCCAACCAGGTGCGGCTCGCCGACGCAATCTTCGCCGTGGACCGTGCCGCCAAGCAGGCGGAGATGGCCCGGGGCGGCGCGGATGCCGTCGCGAACCCCGACGTGGTGAACCGCATCGGCCAGGCGGCGATGCTGCAGGGCCACATGCGGATCCTGGTGGAGGCCATCGCCCTGAGCATCTGAGGCGGGCCGGCCGGGGTCGCGCGGGGTCAGGCCGCGGGAACCGGCGCCCCGTAGAGGTCGCCCTGTCCCCAGGTGCAGCCGAGCCCGCGGACGATCCGCGCCTGCTCGTCGGTGCGGACGCCCTCGGCGACCACCCGCATGCCCAGCTCGCCGGCCAGGTCCACCCAGCGTCCGGCCTCCTCCAGGGCGGCCGGGTCCGGCAGGGCGCCCACCAGGGCCTCGTCGAGCTTGAGCACGTCGGCCGGGAGGGCCCGGATGAGCGCCTCGTCGCTGAACCCGCAGCCCGCGTCGTCGATCGCGACCTTCACGCCCATGGCGCGCAGTCCGCCCATCGCGGCGGCCAGGACCTCCACGTCGGCCGCCCGGACGGTCTCGGTGAGCTCCACCAGCAGCTGGTTCGCCGGCAGGCGGTACATCGCGAGCGCGCTCGCCACCGACTCCGTGAACCCGGGGGCCTCCAGCTGCGCCGCGCCGCGCGCGCTGCGCCAGCCCACCGCCCGGCCGAGCACCCACCTGCCGATCGCGTGGATCGCCCCGCTGCGCTCGGCGCGTGGCAGGAACTCACCCGGATCGACGTACCCGTGGCCCGGGCGGTCCCACCGCACCAGCGCCTCCCAGCCGGAGATGTGCCGCCCCGCCAGATCCACGATCGGCTGCACGAAGAGCCTCAGCTCGTCCGTGTGCGGTGATGCAGGGAGGGCCTCGCCGCGCGTGGCGCGGGAGCCTGGCTGGTGGCTGATGGGCATGGGTTACGGGGGTCCCGACAGCGCGGGGCCCCCTGAGGTTCCATCAGAACGCCGGAACCTGCAATACCGGGTGGTCCAGTGCCGTCCGGGTCAGACGGGCGGGGCGGTGGCCGTGCTGATGCGGACGGCGCCGCCGCCGTCCCACGCCACCAGCGCGCCGCGCTCCAGGCCGGTGATGTCCCCGGTCCCGCCGGCCGTCGAGCCCAGCACCAACGGCGGCCCGAACGGCGCGCCGGGCGTCGCGAAGACCACCTCGACCCGCCCCTGGCGGCGCCACGCAACCGACGCCGTGCCGTCGGGACCCACCGCGGCGCCGAACGGCGAGGGGCCCGCCGGCGGCGCCCCGAACGGGGTGAGGGCCCGCGCGGCGGCGAAGCGGCGGCCGGGCGCGGCCAGCGCCGCGCGGTGCGCCAGCCGCCGCGGCGTGGCCGACGTGACCGTCCAGGCGGCGGCCAGGGTGCCCTCGGGCCCCGCGGCGACGGCCACGCGCGTGACGGCCCACCGGGCCCGCGGCGCGTCCAATGTGCGCGGCACGCCCAGGCCGCCGGCCCCGCGCCGCAGCACGGCCACCGGGACGTCCCCGCGGCGCGTCGCGCGCGTCCACACCACCACCGCCCGGTCGCCCGCGGCCGCCACGGCGAAGCCGGACACCTCGCCGCCGGATCCCAGCCGGCGGGGCGCGGCCGCACCCCGGGCGACGGTGCCCGTGGCGCCGAACACGCCGTCCCGCCACCAGGCGACGACGAACCGCCCCTCGGCGTCCACGGCCACGCGGGGCCGCAGGCGGTCGTCCCGGACGGGGATCCGCACCAGCGCCGCGGGGACGGTCCACGTCCCGCCCGCGACCCGGCGGGCCACCATGAGCTCCGAGACGCCGGCGCGCCGCGACCGGCGCTCCCACACCACCACCGCGTCGCCGCGGGGGTTCACCGCCACGTCCGTCCCGTCCACGTCGACCGCCGTGCGCCGCCGTTCCAGGTCGCGGCCGGTGACGGCGCCCCCGGGGACCAGGTCCAGCACCCGCACCATCTCGCCGCCGGCGCCCGGGATGGACTCCTGGAGGGCGATCACGACGCGCCCCTGCGCGTCTGCGGCGGCCGCGGACACGACGGCCTCGCGGCCCGGCGTGGAGACCACGCGGCCGGGGGCGTAGGTGCCGTCCGGCAGGCGGTCGGCGGCGACGACCTGCCCCGGCTCCGGCAGCGTGGCGTCGCCCTCCCACAGCACGGTGGTGCCGGCCAGGGTGATCTGCCCGAGCCGGTCGGCGCGCGGCGTGCCGGCGTGCGCCGCCATCACGGGCGCGGCCGCGCACCCGGCGAGGGCGAGGGCCGCCAGCCGCCGCCGCGCGATCACGACCCGGTCCTCGCGACCACGGCGATCGCCACGTCGTCGGGCAGCCGTCCGGCGGTCCACGCATTGACCGCGCCGTGCACCGCGCGGGCCAGGGAGCGGGGCGGCTCGCCCACGTGCTCCAGCACGGCGGCCCGCAGGCGATCCTCGCCGAACTCCTCGCCGTCACGGCGCGCCTCGATGAGGCCGTCGGTGCTGAGGAACAGGGTGTCGCCGGGAGAGAAGATGGCAAATCCTGACACGTACTCGGCCCCGCCGGGGTCCTCCAGCGCCGTCAGCTCCCCGCCGGCGCGCACCAGCAGCGGCGGCGGGTGGCCGGCGGTGCACCATCGCAGCCGGTCGGCGGCGAGGTCGATCACCACCAGCGCCAGGGCCACGAACGTGCCGTCGGGCAGGCGCGGCAGCAGCAGCTCGTTCAGGGCGGTGGTGAGGCGCCCCGGGTCGCGCTCGTGCACGCTCATGCCCTCGGCCGCGTACCGCACCATCGCGGTGAGGCCCGCCGCCTCCGCGCCCTTGCCGCTCACGTCGCCCACCAGCACCGCGACCTCGCCGCCGGCGAGCTCCCACGCCCCGTAGAAGTCCCCGCCGGCCAGGCTCCCGGCGGCGGCGCGGTAGAGGCCGGCCATCTCGAGCCCCGGGATGTGCGGCAGGTCGTCCGGCAGCAGCGCGACCTGAAGCGTCTCGGCCACGTGGTGCTCCTGCTCGAACAGGGCCGCGTGGTGCAGCGCCATCCCCGCGTGCGCGGACAGCTCGCTCAGCAGGCGCAGCTCGTGCCCGCCGAACGCGCGTGGCCGGTCGGAGGCGATGAGCAGGACCCCGTACAGCCGCTCGCCGGCGGCCAGCGGCACCAGCAGGAACGACACGGCCGAGGCGGGCACCAGGCTCCGCACCGCCGGGGCCTCCAGGCGCGTGTCGCTGCACATGAACGCCCGCCGCGTGGACAGCAGGCGGTGCAGCAGCTCCCGGTCGCCGCCCTGCACCATCCCGTCCAGCTCGGCCTCGGCCACGCCGGAGGACGCGGTGGGGACGATGTCCTCGTGCTCCAGCAGGAACACCACGCCCGAGTCGGCGCCGGTGAGCTCACGGGCCTGGTCGAGCAGGTGCACGTGGACGTCGGCGCTGGTGAGGGCGGAGGCCATGAGGTGGGCGGCACGGGCGAGGGCGGTCTCCTCGCGGTTGCGCCGGTCCTCCATGTGCCGCAGCTGGGCGGCCTCGTCGGCCAGGCGGTGGGCCTCGTCCAGGGCGCGCCGGGCGGGCGTGACGTCGGTGAGGATCTCGACGCGGCCCAGCAGATCGCCGGAGGTGTCCCGCATGGGGGCCGAGTAGCGCTCGCAGATGCGGCCGTCGGCGGTCCGCAGCTCGTCCTCGGCGGCGTCCCCGGGCGCGTCGAGCGCCGCGGCGCTGGCGGCCATGTAGGCGTCCGGATCGGCGAACCGCCATCGCAGGTGCTGCTCCATCAGCAGCCGGTACGGCTCGCCGGCGTGGGCCTCCAGGTCCACCCCCAGCAGCTCCGACGCCGCCCGGTTGCCCAGCAGCAGCCGCTCCCGGAGGTCGGTCACGATGACCGCGCTCGGCGTGCTCTCCAGCACCGCCTGCAGCACCTGGCGGGTCCGGCGGTTCCGGTCGCGCCACTGGTGGTTGCGCACCGTCAGCGACAGCTGGCGGGCCGCCGCCTCCAGCGCGTCGATGGCCGGCGCGCCCAGGGGCCGCTCCGCGTGGAACGACAGCAGGCACACCGCACCCAGCCGCGGATGGTTGGGGGTGGCCAGCGGGACCGCCACGCCGCTGGCGCCCGCCAGCAGCGCCCGCACCTGCGACACGTCGGTCCCACCACGCTCCAGCTCCGCCAGGCGGTCCACCACGGCGGCCTCGCTGCCCACACGGGGCCATACCACCGGCGACCCGCTCCACATGGCCTGTCCCGGCAGGGCGAGCAGGTCGTCGGAGGGCCCCGCCAGCCGCCGCAGGAGCTCCGGGGCGACGTCCTGCGCGACGTCGGCCCCGAGGACGGTCCCGCCCTCCGGGTCGGCCTCGTCGATCACGATGATCGCCGCCAGGTCGGCGCCCATCACCTCGCGCACCCGGCCCGAGAGCTCGTCCAGGGTCGCCGCCAAATGGGTGATCGGCCCCGGATCGGACAGCACACGGGCGAGGGCGTCCCCGCTGCCGGGCTCGGCCGGCCGCCGGTCAGGCACGGTGGACGTCGATCATGCGCACGTAGTGGTCCGCCGACCGGCGCACCGCCTCGCGCTCCTGCTCCGACAGCTCCCGCACCACCCGCGCCGGGACGCCCACGGCCATGCTCCCGGGCGGGATCACCATGCCCTCCGGGACCACGGCCCCGGCGCCGACGATGCTCCCCTCGCCCACGACGGCGTGGTTCATGACGATCGCCCCCATCCCGATGAGCGCCTCGTCGCCGACGGTGCAGCCGTGCACGATCGCCCGGTGCCCCACCGTCACGCGGGCGCCGACGGTGCACGGCACGCCGGCGTCGGCGTGCAGGACGGCGCCGTCCTGCACGTTGCTCTCATCCCCGACGCTGATGGTGTCGGTGTCGCCGCGCAGCACCGCCAGCGGCCACACCGACGCGCGGGCGCCCAGCCGGACGCGGCCGATGACCACCGCGGTGGCATCGACGTGGGCTCCATCGCCAAGGGCCGGGCGGTGCCCCTGCAGCGCGCGAATCACGGGACGACGGTAACCCAACGGGGGGACGTTCGCCATCCACGGCGTCCCCACCGGCGCCCTTCGGGTTAATGCGGTGTGATCCGGGAACCGATCACCCCTAAGATCCCTCGCGGCAGGGGGGAACCATCCGAGGGGAGCATGCATGAAGCGTTGGAAGAGTCTTGCGGCGATCATGGCGTCCGTCGCCGTGCTCGGCGGGGTCGCTGCGGGCTGCAGCGATTCCGACAGCTCCGAGGCATCGACGCCCGCGGCCGCCACGACGGCGCCGAACACGGCCATCCAGACCGACAGCGAGGGCAGCACGGTCGCCGAGACCACGGCCCCGGCTGAGACCGAGGCCACGACCGAGGCGGAGCCCGGTGGTGGCGAGGAGGTCTCCGGCGACGCGACTGCGGGCAAGGCGACCTTCGAGGCCGTCTGCCAGGGCTGCCACGGCAACGGCGGCCAGGAGGCCGGCGTCGGTCCGAAGCTCGCCGGGCTGGGTCGGACTGCGGATGTCATCACCGCGACCATCACGAACGGCAAGGGCGTGATGCCGGCGGGCCTCGTCTCCGGGGATGACCTGGAGAACGTGACGGCCTACGTCGTCAGCATCCAGTAGGCCCTCGGCCCACGCGGATGTGATGAGGGCCACCTCGGGGGGTAATCTCCTGGGGTGGCCCTCGATGTTTCCACCACCAGGCGTGACGACCTCACCGTGGTGCGCCTCGATGGCGAGCTCGACATCTACACCGTCGCGGGCTTCCGGAGCGAGCTGGACGCCCTGGACCCGGGCGCCTCGCGGATCGTCATCGACCTCAGCGAGGTCACGCTCCTGGACTCCAGCGGCCTGGGCGCGCTGGTGAGCCTGCTCAACCAGGCCCGCGCGGGCACCGGCCAGCTGGGGCTGGTGTGCCCGCACCGCAGGCTGCGCCGGGTGTTCGAGATCACCGGCCTGCGCCGGGCCTTCACCTTCGGCGACGACCTCGATCAGGTCCGTGACGCCCTGTCCGCCGAACGCGACGACGACACCGCGGGAGACTGACCCCTGCTCGACCTTCGCCTGATCCGCACGGACCCCGACCGCGTCCGTGCCTCCCTCGCGCGCCGCGGCCCCGTGGACGCGCTCGAGGAGGTCATCGCCCTCGACCGTGACGCCCGCGAGGCGCGCACCCGCGTCGAGACCGCCCGCGCCGAGCGCGGCAAGATCAGCAAGGCCGTGGGCCTCGCCAAACGCGAGGGCCGCGACAGCACCGCCGAGGAGGCCGCCGCGCGCGCCCTCGGCGATGCGCTCGCCCAGGACGAGGAGCGCCTCCGGGACCTCGAGGCCCGACGCGACGAGCTGCTGATCGCGCTGCCCAACCTGGCGCAGGACGAGGCGCCCGAGGGCGGCGAGGACGACGCCGTGCTGCTGCGCACCGTCGGCGAGCCCCCCGCGCTGGCCGAGCCGGTGCGCGACCACGTGGAGATCGGCGAGATCATCGGCGGGCTGGAGATGGAGCAGGCCGCAAAGATCTCCGGCGCGCGCTTCGCCTACCTCATGGGTCCGCTCGCGCGCCTGCAGGTGGCCCTCACCGGGTTCGTCGTGGACCTCCTGGAGCGCCGCGGCTTCACGCCGGTCATCCCGCCGGTGATGGTGCGCGAGGAGGCGATGTACGGCACCGGGTTCTTCCCCACGGACCGGGCGTCGATCTACCGGCTGGCCGACGACGACCTCTACCTGGTGGGCACCTCCGAGGTGCCCCTCGCCGGACTGGGCTACGAGCGGATCCTGTCCGCCGAGGACCTGCCGATGCGGTTCGCCGGCATCTCCAGCTGCTTCCGCCGCGAGGCGGGGGCCGCCGGACGCGACACCCGCGGGATCTTCCGGGTGCACCAGTTCGACAAGATCGAGATGTTCGCGTTCACCGCGCCCGAGGACTCGGCCGCGGAGCACCTGCGCATCCTCTCGGTGCAGGAGGAGATCCTGCAGGCGCTGGGGCTGCACTACCGGGTCATGGACATCGCGCTCGGCGACCTGGGGGCGTCGGCGGCCCGGAAGTTCGACTGCGAGGCGTGGATGCCGGGCCAGCAGCGGTTCCGCGAGGTCACCTCGTGCTCGAACTGCACCGACTACCAGGCCCGCCGGCTCAACTGCCGGGCCAAGGGCGAGCGCGGCACCGAGGTCGTGCACACCCTCAACGGCACCGCGGTGGCGGTGGGGCGGACGATCATCGCCATCATCGAGACCCACCAGCGGCCGGACGGATCGGTGGCGGTGCCCGAGGCGCTGCAGGCGCACGGCGCGCCGGCGGTGCTCGCCGCGCGATGATCCCGCGCGTGGCCATCGTGGGCCACGCGGAATGGGTCAC